>JBBSII010000623.1:0-3052 GCA_038232175.1 Thermomicrobiales bacterium | reverse complement strand
TGCGTGTCCACACTGACACGCAACAGACTGCCCTGGAACGGCTCAGTCGGGCACCGAGGACCCTGCCAGCCCGGTCGTCCGCGCGACGCGCGTGCTTGCGGTCGCGGCGGGACCGCGCGACACCGTTGCGGCACCGGGGGTTGGGCGGCGCTCCGGTGATGCGGTGGCGACGGTGGTTGCCCGTTTCAACCGGGAAGGCCGCGCCGTGATCGTGCCGGGTCAGGGTGCGACGGATCAGATTCGGCCGTAGGGGCCAACGATCTTCGTTACTGTTGCTTCCACTGCGATCATCGCGTCATCCATCGTTGGCCATCAGCCATTGCCGGAGCGCCCCACCGAGCACATCGGCGATGGTCGTTTCCTCGCCCGGCTGCATCGTCTGCGTATTGATGCTGATGGTGTTCGGCGCGGCGCTCGGGCCGTTCGGCTCGAAGAGGTAGATGCGCGGGTCGCCGCTTTCCATTGCGACGACCAGTGCGTGCGCGTCGATGCCGCTCGTCGGATCGAAACGGAGTTCGACGCGCGGCGTGATGTGCTCGCGCCCGTCGTAGAGGCAGCGCGCCTCGATGCCGGGGAAGTCGCCGAGTCTCTTCGCCATGTACGCCGCCTGCGCGTGCCAGCGGGCGAGGTCGGCGGCGTGGTCGAGCTGCATGTACCGTTCGAGCGCGACGATTAGCCCGACGATGTCCTCCTTCGCCGCCTTCGCCGCCCGCCCGACGCTGTGGTTCGGGCTGCCGTTCGCCAGCGCGGCGCGGATCAGGTCCGCGCGGCCCGCGAGGATGCCGGAGCCTTGCGGTCCGCGCAGTCCCTTGCCACCGCTGTATGTGACGAGGTCCGCGCCCTCCGCGATGAAGCGGGTCAGGTTCTCCGGTGGGGGCAGCGTCGCCGCCGCATCGACGAGCACGGGGACGCCGTGCCGGTGCGCGATGGCGCACGTCTCGGGGAGTGGGAGCGCCCCCCGGCTCGCCCACGGCGACGCGAGGTATGCGACGAGCGCGGTTCGCTCTGTGAACGCCGCCTCCAACTGGTGGGGGAGGGTGCCATGACCGTACCCGACCTCAACAATCGTCGCGCCCGCCGCGCGCACCGCGTGGTCGTACCCGTTGCGGTGCGCGCGGTGGATGATCGCCTCGTTCGCCATGCCGGTCGCGTCGGGCAGTTGCTCGATTTTGATCGGGTCCGTCCCCGCGAGGCAGGCGGCGGTGGCGAGGAGCAGCCCCGCCTCCGCGCCGCCCGTCACCATCCCCGCCTCCGCACCCGTCGCGCGGGCAATGACGGCGCTCGCGCGCTCCTGCAACTCGTCGAGGAGGATGTACGCGCCCGCCGCATCGCGCATCGCGTCGAGCACCTCCGGCGGCATCAGTGAGCCACCGAGGCGCGTGTGCGTCCCGCGCGCGTTAATCAGCGGCCGGATTCCCAGTCGCTCGTAGATGCTACTCATCGCATCACCTCCATAGAATTTGAACCGCGAAGGCGCGAAGGGCGTGAAGAGGGAAAGAGAAGGAGAGGGACACGAGATGCCCGTCCCACGCGTCCGTATCCCCTCCCCTTCTTCCCACCTCCTTCGCGCCCTTCGCGCCTTCGCGGTTCAATCTTTCGTCCTACTGCGATCGGCCACGACCGGCGACGGGCCAGATAGCCTCGACGACGCCCTTGCGGGTGACGAAGTAGTAGTCGTGGAGGTTGACGGTCGTGCAGACGTGACCGGGGATGATCTCGACGGCATCGCCGGCGCGGAGGTCGCGCGCGGGGCCGTCCACGATCAGTGTCGTGTGCTCCTCGGAGAAGCCCTTGAACTCCACGCCGTCCGGGTAGCCCTTGAGTGCGGGCGTGCCGTGATCGACGCCGACCGTCTTGCGCCCAGTGTCCAACACGACGCGGTCGGCGGTTGGGCGGCTGATGACGGTCGCGAGCACGGTCAGCGCGGGCGTGAACCGCTCACCAATGCCGCTCACCCCGCTGTACATGTTGTCCATGAAGACGTAAGAACCCGCCTGCACCTCGTCAAACCCGGCGACGGTGCCGGTGAGCGCAAAGGTGCCGGTGCCGCCGCCCGTGACGATGCCGACGGGGATGCCCGCCCGCTCAATCGCCCCGCGCGTCTCGATGATCGGGGCCATCGCCGCACGCACGCGCTCGCCTCGCTCGCCCTCATCCTTGATGCCGACGAGATGCCCCTCGTACGCCTGAATGCCGCGAAAGCGGATGCCGGGGAGGTCCGCCGCCACCTTCGCAAGGCGCACCGCCGCCTCGCCGGGATCAACACCGCAGCGGTTCATACCGGTGTTCACCTCGATCAGTACGTCCAGTTCGACGTCCTGCGCCTCCGCCGCGCGGGCGAGGTCACGCAGGTTGTCCGGGTCGTCCACTGCGACGGTGACGCGGGTGTGATGCAGGAGGCCGATCAGCCGTGCGATCTTCGTCGGGCCAATCACCTGATTGGCGACGAGGATGTCCTTGATCCCCGCCTCCGCCATCATCTCCGCCTCACCGAGCTTGGCGCAGGTAATCCCGACCGCGCCGAGGGCGATCTGCTTGTGCGCAACCACCGGGCTTTTGTGCGTCTTGGCGTGCGGACGGAGCTTCGCGGGCTTGTCGCGGAAAAAGTCCGCCATCGTCCGCAGGTTGTGCTCCATCGCGTCGCAATCGACGACGAGCGCGGGCGTGTCGATCGCCGTTGTCTCCATACCAATCAGGTTCCCCGGTCGTGCTTCCGTTCGCGGCATGATTGCACCTCCCTCTTCGCAGTATCCCAACCGCTCAAACTCGTGCATGGCGAAGTTACTCTATCACAGCCTCCACCGGTGCGAACCTTTTTGGCGCATCGGCAACACGGGAACGCAACGCGGGCGCTCATCGATGAGCGCCCGCGTATGATCGTCTTCCCTGTCTCTCACTCCCCTCCCGTTTCGGGAAGGGCAGAGCAGGAGGCCCTAGGAGCTTGAGGCGGCGGCGATGATGACAATGATGATCCACAGCACGCTGAGCGAGCCGAGCACAACGCCGGTGATCGCCAATCCCTTGCCCTTCTGGGTCCCGCCAGAGTTGCGGA
>JBBSII010000622.1:0-3072 GCA_038232175.1 Thermomicrobiales bacterium | reverse complement strand
CTGGCGGCGGTTCACGGATATCACGATCCCGCAGCTCATGCCGGTCATCACCGTCGCGAGCATCCTGCTCATCATCGCCAACGTGAACGCCTTCACGATCGTCTGGATATTGACGGGCGGCGGCCCGGCGTACCGCTCGCAGATCTTCATCACGCACGTCTACTCGCAGGCATTCGTCGGCAGCCCGCACTTCGAGCTGGCGTCCGCGCTCGGTGTGATGATCTTCCTTGCCCTGATGGTCTTTGCCATCTTCTATGTCCGGCTGCTAACGCGACAGGGCCGCTCGAATCGCGTCATCGAGGACGAGGGCGTGGGCGGGCCGGTCGCCATCGGCTCCGCGCCGGGCAATATTCGCTAATTCGGAGGGGACTCTTGAACCGCGAATACTGCCCAGAGGGCACCTGGAAGGACGCGAAGAAGGGAAGAAGAAACGCGATGTTCTTTTTATCTTCTCTCTTTTCTTCCTTCGTGTTCTTCCGGGTGCCCTCTGGGCAGTATTCGCGGTTCAATTTCCCTTTCTCTGTGGTAAGGCATTTTCCCGTTCGGGAGGGGTAACACATGGCGGTCGCCACGAGGGTACAACGCACAAGTGCAGATGCCAGCCATGATGAATTGGTCGCGCGGACGCGGCGGCGGCGGAAACTTGAGAGCATCCTGATCGACAAGGTGCTGGCGTACAGCTTCCTGACCGTGATGACGATCTTCGCGCTCTTCCCATTCGCGTGGATGTTCAGCACCTCGATCAAGAAGGCGCAGGAGGCGTTTGTCATCCCGCCGCGCTGGATCCCGCACAACCCGACATTCGTGGCGTACCGCGTCCTCTGGGACACGCACGCGGCAAACAACAACAACATCGCGCGGTATTTCCTCAACAGTACGATTGTCAGCCTCGCGACGACGGTGCTGTCGGTGCTGATCGCGGTCCCGGCGGCGTACGCCTTCGCGCGGTTCGTCTTCCCCGGCAAGAACGCCGCCTTCTACCTCATCCTCGGCCGGAACATGTTCCCGCTCGTCGTCTTCCTCGTGCCGCTGTTCCAGTTAATGGCGACGTTGAAGTTGCAGAACAACTACTTCGGCCTGACGCTCGCGTACCTCACCTTCTCGCTACCGCTCGCGATCTGGCTGCTCAAGGGGTTCTTCGACAACATCCCCGCCGAACTGGAGAAGGCGGCGCGGATCGACGGCTGTACGCGCTTCGGCGCGTTCATCCGTGTCATCCTGCCCCTCGCGACACCGGGCATCGTGGCGACGGCGATCTACTCCTTCATCGGCGCGTGGAACGAGTACATCTTCGCCAGCACGCTAACAAGCAACCCGAACCTGCGCACCCTCCCCGTCGGGCAGGCCTACTTCCTCTCGGAGAACAACTCGCAGTGGGCCGCGCTGATGGCCGTCTCGCTCGTCATCAGCATCCCCGTCGTCGTCTTCTTCCTCATGCTGCAACGCTTCTTCATCCGTGCGCTCACCGAGGGTGCCGTCAAGGGATAGGACTAAGGACTGAGTAGGGAACGGATTCACTTAGTCCTCAGTCCTCAGTCCTTAGTCCTACGAATAAGGAGTCATAGATGGCGGAAGTGGTATTGACGGATTTGGTGAAGTCGTACGGGGGCGTGACCGCCGTCGACAACATCTCGCTCACGATTGAGGACGGCGAGTTCGTGACGCTCGTCGGGCCATCCGGCTGCGGCAAGAGCACCACGCTCAACCTGATCGCCGGCCTGCTGGAAATCACCGACGGCACCATCGCTATCGGTGGCCGCGTGGTCAACGACCTCGACCCGAAGGATCGCGACATCGCGATGGTCTTCCAGAACTACGCCCTCTACCCGCACAAGACCGTCTACGAGAACCTCGCCTTCCCGCTGAAGATGCGCGGCGAGAAGAAGGACGAGGTTGAGCGCAAGGTGCGGGCGGCGGCGGAGAGTCTCGGCATTAAAGAACTGCTGGACCGGCGACCGCGCGAACTCTCCGGCGGTCAGCAGCAGCGCGTCGCCCTCGGGCGAGCGGTGGTGCGGGACCCGCAGGTCTTCCTGATGGACGAGCCACTCTCCAACCTCGACGCCAAGCTGCGCGTGCAGACCCGCGCGGAGATTAAGCGCCTCCACCGCGACCTGAACGCCACGATGGTCTACGTCACGCACGACCAACTCGAAGCGATGACGATGAGCGACCGCGTGGCGGTGATGGGCGGCGGGCAGGTGCACCAGTACGGCACGCCCTTGGAGGTCTTCGACTCCCCGGCGGACCTCTTCGTCGCCTCGTTCATCGGCTCCCCCGCGATGAACATCGTGCGCGGCACGCTCCAGCAAACGGATGGCGCGCCGTCCGTGCGGGTCGGCTCCAGCCGGTGGCCGCTGTCGCAGCGGTTGTACGCCGCCGCGCAGGCGATGAAGGCGGGGCCGGAGGTCGCATACGGCATCCGGCACCGCGACCTTGACGTGAGCCGGACGGAGACGCCCGATAGCGTGCGCGGCATCGTCTACGCCGTCGAGCCGACGGGCGACATCACCTTCGTTCATGTGCGCGTGGCGGGCGACGCGGTGATCGCCAGCGTCGAGCCGGACGTGACCTTTGCGCCGGACGAGGATGTCTGGGTGACGCCGAACATGGATCGGATCTACTTCTTCGACGCCGTCTCCGGCCTGGCGATCCGCGATAAAGTCCGCTCCCCCGGCGAAATTGCCCGCGCCAGCTTCGCGAGCGAGGCGATGGCCATTGAGGACATGCCCGTCGATACCTCGATTCCTTCGGTGACAGGGGAGTAGTCGCCCCTCTTCCATCAGTGACAGCGTACTCACATAACTGAGAACCAAGAACCGAGAACCGAGAAAGGACACGGCAGACCGGATGACGGTGAAGATCGAGGGCGTCTCGGAATTAACCTTGCAGGTCACGAACCTCGATGCGTCGGAGCGGTGGTACACGGAGAATCTCGGCCTCCCCGTTGTCGGGCGGCAACCGGAGCAGGGCTTTGTCTGGCTCAAGGCGGGCGAATGGACCCGGCTTGGCCTCTGGCTCCCCGGCGAGCGGGAGTTCGGCGACCAACCCGGCGCGCACGTCCATTTCGCGATG
>JBBSII010000621.1:0-3091 GCA_038232175.1 Thermomicrobiales bacterium | reverse complement strand
TTCGAGCCAGCCGCTTTCGATAGCAATCACCATCCGGCCCGCGACGGCCCCGAAGAACCGTTCGTGGTCGGCGGGCCTCGTGGTAGGCAGGGGCCAGAAGCAGACGCGCGGACAATCGCGCGGGACGAAGTAGAGAGGCGCGTGCCAATCGTCAATCGCCCAAACGAGCGGCTCGACCTCGGGCCGCGCGAGGGGAGAGCGGGGGACGAACCGCGCGATCGTCGGGTCTTCGCTGAAATGGTAGAGTGGCATGTCGCTCCCGCCTCGCCCCTCGTCCTGCGTCCCTCGTTCTTCGTCCGCGCGCACCTGCTGTGCGGCCATCAGCATACCCGATAATCTGCTGTCGGCCTTCTTGTGGACGTTCCGCTGCGGCGGCGGGATAATCCAAGTGTACAAGTACATGCCGCCCGCACGCGCCACGAAAGCGCGCGCGGGCGGCGTACGGGAGCGTGTCATGCCGATTGCGGCGCGAGTGCACCGGTTCCACAGGCGAATCGCCCTTCTGCTCGCCGCGTGCATCGTGGCGTTCGCGGGGCTTGCGCTCGTGCCCGTCGCGGTCGCGGCGCATGTCGCCCTCGTCGCCGCGACGCCGGTGCCGGGGAGCACGGTCGGGCAGCCGCCGAAGGCGCTCCGCATCCGCTTCGACCAAATCCCGGACCCGAAGTTCAACCAGATCACGCTGCTCGACACGAGCGGCGCGGTCATCGCGGGGGGGCCGGCAACCGCCGTTGCGGACGATCCCAGCGTCGTCGAGACGCCGGTGAGCGTCAAACTGGCGGCGGGGCTTTACACCGTCGCGTGGCAGGCACTCGCGGGGGATGGGCACCTGACGCGGGGGAACTACTCGTTTACCTTCTCCGGCGCACTCGGCCCCGCGCCGCCCGCCGAGCCGCAGTCAATCGGCGCGCCGACGGCGGCCACGGCGGCGAATGGCTCGACGGCGAGCAGCGGCAACCCGTCGGTGCTCGCCGTGCTCGTCCGCTGGTGGCGGTACCTCGCGCTCGGCGTGCTGATCGGCGCGTTTGGCCTCGCCGCGCTCGTGCTCCGGCCCGCGACCGCGACGCTTGAGGATGGCGACGCGGCGTGGACGCGGGCGACGCGCGCGCTCCAGCCGTGGGCAATCGGCGGCATCGTCGCCTTCGCGCTAACGCACATCGCGACGTTGCTCGTCCAGGCGGCGACGGTCGCGGACATCCCGGTCGTTCAGGTGCGCAGCGAGACGCTGCGACGGCTGCTCTTCGACACGACGTACGGCGGCGTCTGGCGGGCGACAACCATCGTTGCTCTCCTGCTCCTTGTCGGGCTGCTCGCGTCGCGGCTGCCCTTCTGGCGGGCGCACTCGACGGTGCTCGGCGTGATCGCGACGCCGCGCCCGACGGTTCGGGCGATGGACTTGCCGGATGCCCCCGCGCCCGCCGTCTGGCCGTGGCGGCTCGGGCTGGGCGGCGCGCTCCTGCTCGCGGTCGCGCTGACGTTTAGCAGCCACGCGATCGAGAGCCAGCATCAGCCGGTGCTCGCGCTGCTCGCGGACGCCGCGCACCTCGGCGCGATGGGCCTCTGGTTCGGCGGCCTGGTGATCCTCCTCGCGACGCTGCCGCGCTGGCTGCGCCCGCTCGACGGCGAGCGGCGCACCGACACGCTCGCCGTGACGGTCGAACATTTCTCCAACCTCGCCCTCGCCTCGGTCGCCACGCTGATCGCGACGGGCATCTACGCGATGACGCTGCACACGACGCGCGCGACGATCCTCAACACGTCGTACGGCCAGACGCTGCTCATCAAGCACGCGCTGATCCTCCCGCTGATCGGCACCGCCGCCCTGAACCTGCTCGTCGTCCGTCCCCGGCTGCGCCAGGCCGCCACGGCGCGCCGCTGGCTCCCCCGCCTGCTATGCGTCGAGGCCGCGCTCGGTCTGGCGGTGCTGCTCGTCACGGCGACGCTGACGCAGTTGCCGCCGTCGCACCTGCTGACGGGCGCGAATGCCGCCGCCGCCGACCCGCGCCTGAACGACGCGGTCGCCAACGCGCCGCCCGTCGTCGCGCCGAGCGCGAGCGCCGACCTCGACAGCGGGCCGCAGTCCGCCGAGATGCAGGACGCGGCGGGGATGACCGTGCTCCTGCTGACGACGACTGGAAAGGACGGCAGCGCGCTCGACGCGAACATCGTCGATCCCACGTCGGTGCAGCCGCTCGCGGATGTGCAGCGCGTCACGGCGCTGGTGACATTCTCCGGCGCGGACCTCGGGCAGACGACCGTGCCGCTCGCGCGCGACGCGAGCGGGCACTACCGCGCGACGGGGATTTTCTTCCCGATTAAGGGCGAGTGGAATATCCAACTCGTGATCCGGCGCGCGAATATCGCGGAGGACGCGCGGCTGAACTTCTCCTTCACCTCCGATCCGGCGCGCTTCCAGACGACGCAGCGCCCGACCGCAGCGGCGACCGCCGTACAAACCGGCTTCCTCTGGCCGCGCCTGCTCCCGAATGCCTACTTTGGCCTGCTCCTCGCGCTCGTCGGTGGCGCGCTCCTCGCCCTGACGTACCCCTCGCGGTTCCGCGCGACCTTGCGCGGGCGGACGCTGCGCGCGTACCGCGTCTGGAGCGTCGGCACGCTGCTCGTCGGCCTCATCGTCTTCGGCTACAACTCCTCCGACCGCACGCCGACCACAGGCGTCGCGAATCCGGCGCGGAATGACGCGACGACGCTCGCGACCGGCCAGCAATTGTTCGCGCAGAACTGCGCCGTCTGCCACGGCGCGGGTGGCAAGGGGGACGGCCCACTCGCGCAGAGCCTAAAGCCGCGCCCGTACGACCTCACGGGCGGTCATTTAACCGGCCACACGGACGGCGACATCTACTGGTGGGTGTCACACGGCATCGCGGGCACCGGCATGCCCTCCTTCTCCGGCACGCTGACCGATCAGGATATCTGGGCGATCATCCGCTACATCCGCTCCCTCCACGGGACAGGATGAGGGATTTGAACCACGAAGGGGGGGAGGGCGCGGAGGGGGGGAGGGCAACAAAGATTTAATATTTTTTTATACCGCCATCGCGGCCGGGGCGCCGGGGGGGGGTAAGGGAGCAGGGTA
>JBBSII010000620.1:0-3093 GCA_038232175.1 Thermomicrobiales bacterium | reverse complement strand
GACCGACGGACATCGTCCGAGGCGACCTATTTTTAGACCAAGCTCGGCGGTTAAGCAACTTCGGGACGGTTTCGTCTAGACGCAGGTGCGCGCCGGCGATGCCGACCCTTGCACCGAGGGAAACGGCGCGGCTGATCGCGCTCCAGATACCCTCATCGAGGGATATTCCCCGCCCTCACTCGGCTAGCAGGAAAGCGCCGGCTGCGATAGCATGACCGCGTGGCAGGGACCTCCGACATCCTCTGTGTCGGTATGAAGGGGGTGGCGCGACGATGACAGGGGCGCATGACCGACCCCGCGATTCCGCTTCCTTGCGGCAACGGACCCGCGACCTGCGCATCCTCAATGCCGTGGCGGAGGCGCTCAATAGCGCGCCCGATGTTCGCGAGGCAGTGGAGCGCACACTCGCCCTCATCGCTGACCTCCTGGGCCTCGAGACCGGGTGGGTCTGGCTGCTCGACCCGGAGACGCATCAGTTCTACAGCGCTGCAGCGCAACACCTCCCGCCGTATCTCCAGGAGCCGGTCCGCATGACAGGGCATTCCTGCTGGTGCATCCAGGCGTTCCAACGCGGGAAACTGACGCCCAAGAACATCGACGTGCTGGAATGCAGCCGTCTGCGCCCGGCCGTGCAGTCGCAGGCAGTCGAACTGACGCAGGGACTGCGCTACCACGCCAGCATTCCGCTCTACTTCCGGGACACGCCGCTGGGCATCATCAATGTCACGACCCCCGCATGGCGACAACTGACACACGACGAGTTGCGCCTCCTATCGACGATCGCCAATCAGGTCGGCATCGCCATCGAGCGCGCTCGCTTGGCGGAGGAGAGTACCCGCCTCGCGCGCGCCGAGGAACGGACCCGCATCGCCCGCGAGATTCACGACACGCTGGCGCAGGACCTGACTGCCATCGCGTTGCACATCGAGGGCGGCCTCACCCAACTGGAGCGCGATCCCCCGCGCGCCCGGGAGCGGCTGGAGCAGGCCCTGGCACTCAGCCGCGCAAGCCTCGAAGAGGCGCGCCGCTCGGTCCTCGACCTGCGCACCCTGCCGCTGGCGGGGAAGTCACTCGTGGAGGCGCTCGGGGCGACGGGGCGCGCCTTCACCTCAGAGACCGGCATCCGTGTCAATGTCCATGCGGACGGCGACCTGCGCCTGCCCCTGCGGATTGAGGCCGAACTCTTCCGCATCGCGCAGGAGGCGCTGGCGAACGTGCGCCGACACGCCCACGCCACGGACGTCGCGATCACGGTGCGGGCGCGCGGGCCGCGCGTGCAATTGGTGGTGCGGGATGACGGGCAAGGGTTCGATGCAGCGGCGGGGCAGGAGGGGCGGTACGGAGTGCTCGGCATGCGCGAGCGGGCGCGGGTGCTGGGTGGCACCCTGCGCATCGAGGGGCGCGCCGGCCGGGGCATGACGGTGCGCGTAACCGTGCCGCTCCCCGAGGATGACCGGCCATGATCCGCGTCTTCGTCGTGGACGACCACCCGATCGTGCGGCAGGGGCTGGTGACGGTCCTCGGGGATGTGCCGGACTTCGCCGTCGTCGGCGCGGCAGGCGGCCTCGCGGAGGCGGTGGCGCAGATCGGGCGCCTGCACCCCGATGTCGCGCTGCTCGATCTCGAACTGGCCGGGGAGGACGGCGTGGCGGCGATCCCCCGGATTGCGGCGGTCAGCACGGAGACGCGGGTGCTCATCTTCACCGCCTACGATACCGACGAGCGGGTCTTCGGCGCGGTCGAAGCCGGGGCGAATGGCTATCTCCTCAAGGGCGCACCGACGGAGGAGATCGCCCGGGCGATCCGCGCCGTGGCCGCCGGTGGATCGCATCTCGAGCCGCGTGTCGCGGCGCGGCTGGTGACGGCGGTCCGTACCACCCGGCGCGGGAACGGTGGCCTGTGCGCGCGCGAATATGAGGTGCTGCGCCTGATCGCCGCAGGGCTGGCCAACAAGGAGATCGGGCGCGCGCTCTCCATCTCCGAGCGCACCGTCCGCTTCCACGTCACCACAATCTTCACCAAACTCGGTGCCACGAGCCGAACCCAGGCCGTCGCCCTCGCGATCCAGCGCCACCTCCTCTAATTCCTCTCCCTGATGCGGCGGGTACCTGTCGGAAGCGACAGGTACCCCTGTCGGCTTGTCCCGTCTGCATCTGGCCGATCCGCCGATGTTCTGTGCTCTTCCCCGGCGCATACTCGTCTCCGAGACGCCCTCAGAGGAAGGATGTCCTTCCGGAAGGGAACGTCTCCGATACATTCACGATGGGTCAGGAGGGTTCGATGCGTGCCGTAGAAATGAGCGAATTCGGGCCACCGCAGGTTCTGGTGCCGGTCGAGATGCTTGACCCGGTCGCCGGGACCGGCCAGGTAGTCGTCGCTGTTGCGTTCGCGAGTATCACCTTCGTCGAGACTCAGGTGCGGGCCGGTAAGGCGCCGAACCCGGCGATGATGCCTGTACTGCCGGTGGTTCCCGGCAACGGCGTTGGTGGCGTCGTGATTCAGGTTGGCGAAGGGGTTAGTCCGGCCCTGCTCGGCGCTCGTGTGGTCACCAGCACAGGGGGATCAGGCGGTTACGCGGAACGCGTCGCGGTGCCCGGTGCTGGCTTGATCCCTGTTCCAGACGACCTCCGCCTTGACGACGCGGTGGCGCTGCTGGCTGATGGACGGACCGCTGGCCTGCTGATGCGTGCCGCCACAGTGCGATCTGGCGACGTGGTGCTCGTCGAGGCGGCGGCCGGGGGCGTGGGAAGCCTGCTTATACAACTCGCACGGAATGCCGGCGCCAGGGTTGTCGCCGCTGCGGGTACACCGCAGAAGCTGGAACTGGCGCGCGAACTGGGGGCAGATTTCGCCGTCAACTACCGCGAGCCGCACTGGGCCGATCGCGTCCGTGCAGAAGTCCCCGCAGTCAATGTGGTCTTCGATGGGGTGGGAGGAGCGATCGGGCGGACAGCGTTTACGCTCCTCTCTCCCTCCGGGCGGTTCTCTGCGTACGGGATGGCGAGCGGGTCATTCGCGAACATCTCCCAGGGCGACGCCGATCAACGCGGCGTGGCGGTGATACGGGGCGGGCCGCTCACACCCGAACAGATG
>JBBSII010000619.1:0-3099 GCA_038232175.1 Thermomicrobiales bacterium | reverse complement strand
GTAGCCGATCTGCTCGATCAGGAACCGGGAGAGCGCGCTCTCCCGGAGAATCTGGCCACGACCTGCGGCGAATGCGTACGAACGCACCGACCGGAGGACGAGCGCGAGGAGCAATCCGCCATTCAGCACGCCCATCGCCGCGCCGAGTTGCCGCTCCGTCGCGGTCAGCGGGCGCGGTCGCGCGAGGGCGAAACTACCCGGGTAGCCGAGTACCGCCGTCCCGCCGAGTAGGTAGAGGAGCGCAACGCCGGTCGTCGCACGCGGGATGCTCCAATGGAACTGGGTGGAGAGGTCTCGCCCGTTCGGCACGGCCCACTCGGAGACGACGGCGTACGAGAGGAGGATGCCCGTCAGCACGATGACCTGACGCCACCCGCCGTGCGCGTAGCCAATCGCGATCATGCCCACCCAGAGGACCGCGAGCAGTGCGGTGAGAATCAGTGCGGTCATGCCCCGCCCCTTCGTGCGTCGTGCTTCGTTACTTCGCTGCTTCCTGCACAGGGAACGATTGTCGTCCGCGTCGGTTCCGTCGTGCCCCGGTCGCATGTTGTCCGTACACATGATACCATCGCGGCGATGCAACGAAACGCGGCGGAGTACACGATTATTTTCGATGGCGGCTCGCGCGGGAATCCGGGTGAGGGGTACGGTTCGTACCAGTTGCGCACCCGCACGGCGCAGCAGATCGTGCGCCTGACCTTCGGCGATAACATCACGAACAACGAGGCCGAGTACGGCACGCTCATCGCCGCCCTGAAGGATGTGGTCGCCCGCATCATCGCCGAAGGGCGCGACCCACAGTCCTCCTCCCTCGCCGTGCGCGGCGACAGCCAACTCGTCATCTACCAGGTCACGGGCAAGTGGAAAGTGAAGACGCCCCACATCCGGACGCTGCACCGCGATGCGACGACGCTCCTCAATCGGTTCGGCGCAACGGACATCCAGTGGCAGCCGCGCGCCAAAAGTGTTCACACGCTGGGGCATTAGCGGAACGGCACGCCGATTTCCTCACCAAGTTGCGCGAGAAATTGCCGCATGAAGTCCGTCCGGCGATGCGCCTCCGCGCGGCCGGCCTCCGTCTGCATCGTCCCCGCGAGTGTGAGCAACTTGGTGAAGAAGTGGTCAAGGACGCTCGTCCGGTCATCGGCGGCGCGGGTCACGGGGAACGGCTCGGTGGGGTCGTAGAGCGGCACGCTCATCGCGCCGCCGAGCATCAGCGTGCGGGCGATCCCCACCGCGCCGAGGGCGTCCAGACGGTCCGCGTCCTGTACCACCCGCGCCTCGATAGTCTCCGGCGCGATGCGGGCGGAGAAACTGTGCGCCGCGATGGCGTGCTCGACCGCAGCGATATGCTGCGCGGGGTACGCGGCGGCGTAGAGCCATTCGCTCGCGCGCGCGGCGGCGAGGCGGGATGCGCGCGACCGCTGCGGCGAGTCCTTCGGCACCGCTACGCAATCGTGGAGCCACGCGGCGGGCAGCACGACCGCGAGGTCCGCGCCTTCATCTGTGGCGAGCGCCCGCGTATTCGCGACGACGCGCCGCACATGCCCTTGATCGTGCGCGGCGTCGCCCCCCGTCGTTGCCATCGCGAGGAAGTCCGCGAAACGTGCTTCCCACGCCGCCCAGTCGGTGGTCGCCTCAATCATCACGTCCCCGCGACCGCGGTGTGCGCTGCGCGTTCCACCGCATGAAGAGCATCAGAAAGAAGAGCCAGAGCACACCCGCGAGGATGATGATGCCGAGCGGCGGCAAACGGAACGCGAGCGACCGCAGGATGATGAGCGCGATCACCGCGAGCAGCCCGCTGCCGAAACAGCCGCGTCGCAGCGCGCTCTCCTCCGCCCTGCGCGGCGCGCTCATGCGAGCCGGACGCGCACGCCGCGCTCCCGTAATGCGCGCTGCAACCACGCGCGGCGTTCAGCGACCGGGGGGCAGGATGCGGGGTCGGTCGCCAACTGCTCCACGAGCGCGGCGAGGGTCGCGTTGACGGGCGCGCGGAGGCCGTGACGCTCGGCGGCCTTCGCCACCGCGCCATTGAGCCACGTCACCTCGGACTGCGGCTTGCCACGGGCGAGGTCGAGCGCGAGCGACGGGCGCTTCTCGCCGCGCCCGCCGCCGATTCGCCCCTTCAGGAGCCGCCACGCGACCGGGCGCGGGAGGCGCATCGCGAGGGCGAGTTTCGGCACGTCGTACCCCGGCAGCGCGAGCGGCCGCGCCGGGACGCGCCGCATCACGCGCAACGCCTCACGGAAGGCGCGTTGCTCAATGCCGAATAACGCCGGGTCGGCGGCAATCGTCGCGGCGTCCGTGTCGAGGATCGCCGCCTGCGCGTTCGCGAGGATGTTCAGGAGCAACTTCGACCACTTCAGATCGTTCGCCGACGCGACACCGACCGCCGGCACGCCCGCCTCATCGAAGATCGCGAGCGCGGCGCCCGGTGTCGGCCCGCCCGGCACCGGCGCGAAGGCGACGCCGCCCTCTCCCGTGTGCTGCACGACCAGACCCGCTTCCGGCACGCTGACGCTGATCGTGATCGCGCCGCTGAGGACATGTTCCGGGCCGAGCGTGTCGATCAACATGGCCTCGTTGCCGACGCCGTTCTGCATCGTGCAGATGATCGCGCCCATCCCCGCCAACCGTTTCAGATCGGGCACTGCGCCCTCGGTGTCGTACGCCTTAACCGCGAGGAAGACGAGATCGGGCGGCGCGTGGAGTTCATCGATGCGGGAGATCGCACGGACGAGCGCGACGTAGGTGCGCCCCTCAGTTTCCAGCGCCAACCCGACCCGCGCGAGCGTCTCCACCATCGTGGGCCGACCAAGCAGCGTCACGTCCGCACCCGTCAGCGCGAGCCGCGCCGCGAGGAAGGACCCGATTGCACCCCCGCCGTAGCAGAGCACGCTGAGCGCGGGGCGCGCGGTGGGGCGATCCCGCGCGACGAACGTCTCGCTCATGCGCTACATCGCCGAGAGGTCATTAGCGCGCGCCGACGGGCTGCGTCGCGCCGACCTGCTCGGAGACCGCCGCGACGAGTTCCTTTGTCCACGCGGGGATGTCCGCCACGACGCGCCCGGTGACGAGGTTGCCGTCCCGGATCGC
>JBBSII010000618.1:0-3103 GCA_038232175.1 Thermomicrobiales bacterium | reverse complement strand
CCCCCCCCCCCTTCGCGGTGTAATCCTTCTTCTTGCCCTGACCGCGTGTGGGGGCGGTGGGGCAACGCCGACGCCAGCAGTGCCGCGCGCGCAGCAGACGGCGCTGGCGCAACTCACCACGGTGCCGGGGACTGTGGTGGCAACGCCTGTGCGGGCCGTGTCGCCAGCGGTCACGCTGTCGCCTGGGGCCACCTCGGTCGCGGGAAGCCCGATAGCGGGCAGCGCGGTGACGCCCGTGCCGGTCACTGAGACACCGGGGCTGAAGGCAGTGGCGGGCGGCACGACGTACACGAATCCCGCGAAGACATACCGCATCGACCTCCCACCCAGTTGGACGCCGCCCATGCCCGATCCCGCAACACCCGGTCGAATCGTCACGCGCGCGTCGAAGGACGCCGTGACGCTGACCGTCGAGGAAGGCCCGGCACCGGATGACTGGGCACGCCTCGCACCACCCATCGTCGCGGGCATCCTCGACGCGGCGTACCGAAGAGACGCACCGGGCAGTACGCTGCAAAACGTGGCGCTGACCGGTATCCGTGGCGTCAACGACGCCGGACTGCCAACATACGATTTCCGGTATCTGAACAGCACGAACGGCTCCCCCACGGCGGTCGAACGGTTCGTGACGCTCACCTTCGCGGGCGCGATCACGATCACCGTGACCGCCGCGCCCGATGTTGCGGAGGCGACGCGCCCGGCGATCGAGGGCATCGTCGGGTCGCTCGTGCCACTCAAACTCGATTCCCCGACGCCCGCCGCGCTCGCACCCGCGCAGGGTGGAGGCTCCGTCAGTCGCACGCCGTCCGGCGTCGGCATCGTCCTGCCTGCGGGGTGGGCGAGCGTCGCGCCACCTGCCACCCCGCCGAATATCGAATACGCGGCACAGAACGCGAACGGCGAGCAGCGCGTGCGCGTCGTCCGCAAGCCCGCGACGGCGGAGACGAAACTGAACGACCTCGCCGCCACCGTCGCGGGGGAACTGAAGACGACCGCGAGCGGCTACGAGGTCGAGTCCGAGGGCACAAACACGATCGGCGGCGCGCGCGCGGTACGGAATCTGTATCGCGTCACGATCGACGGGCGGGAGGTCGTCGGGCAGAGCGTCGCGCTCATCAAGGGCGGCAACGGCTACGTTATCAGCGTGGAAGTGCCCGCCACGCAGTACGACACGAAGCCGGACGACGCGCAGGCGCTCTTTGATCGCGTCGAGAGTAGTGTTACACTCCCTTAAGCAGCATGTGCATGAAAGAAAGAGGGCGAAGCGATGGGCGATCAGGGCTACGCGACTTCGGTGAGCGCGCATTACACGTCGGGCGACCTCGGCATGAAGATCCTCACGGCGCTTCGCGACGCCGGGAAGGACCCCGACGCGCTCCATCTCGACGACCTCGCGCCAGTCGATCAGTTCCACTGGGGCGGGACGCGCGCAACCCGCGACCTGATGCGGCGGGCGGGCTTTGCGCGTGGGATGCGCGTCCTCGATGTCGGTGGCGGTCTGGGCGGGCCAGCGCGTCTGATTGCCGATGGCGCGGGCTGTGATGTGACCGTGCTGGACCTCTCCGAGGAGTTCTGCGAGGTCGGGGCGATGCTCACCGCGCGCGTCGGTCTGGGCGACCGCGTGACATTCCGGCACGGGAGCGCGCTCGCCATGCCATTCGCGGACGGGGAGTTCGACCGGGTCTGGACGCAACACGCCACGATGAACATCGCGGAGAAGGAGCGACTGTACCGCGAAATTTACCGCGTGCTGCGGCCCGGTGGCCAACTCGCCATGCACGAAGTGATGGCGGGGCCGGTGCAGCCGATCCACTTCCCCGTCCCGTGGGCGCGGGACGCGACGATCAGTTTCCTGCGCTCCTCGGAGGATGTGCGCGCCCTGCTCGCCGATATCGGCTTCCGGGAGGTGGAATGGGTTGACGAGCGGGAAAACGTCCTCGCCACCATGCAGGAGTCGGGGGCGGGAGGGGTGCACGCCGAGCCGCTCCCGCTCGGCATTCACGTCATGCTCGGCCCGCAATTCCCGGAGATGGTGCGGAACGTCGGGCGCAACCTCCGGGAAGATCGCCTCACCATCGTGCAGGCGGTCTTCGCGCGACCGTGACGCACGGCGGGATCAGGAGACCGTCACTTCCTCCGGCGTCGGTGCGCGCATCGACGCGGCGAACGTGGCGCGCGTAGTCGGCAACCGCAGCGCGCACAACGCGACAATCGCGCCGCAGACGCCGAGCACGCCGAGCGCGAGCCGCAGTGAGAGACCATCCGCAACCCCCCCGACGAGGGGCGACGACCCGGCCCACGCGAGATACGAGAGCGCGAACAGTACGGCGGAGACCAGCCCAATCGCCCTCGGCGCAACCTGCCCGACGATGATGAACCCCGTCGGGAAGACGCCCGCTGTCGCGATCCCCAGCGCGGCGAACCCAACGACGACCAGCCACGGCTGTTGCGTTAGAAGCGTCAGCACATTCGCCGCCACAATCGCGCACCCCGCGCCGATCAACGCGGTGCGCGGGCCGACGCGGCTCAGCAGCCGCTGGTTGCTCAGGCGGCCCAGCGTCATCGTCACGTTGAAGAGCGCGTACCCCGCGCCGCCAATCCACGCCGCCAGCCCGATATCCTGCCGCAAATAGAGCGTCGCCCACGTCCCCATCGTCCCCTCGATGACGAGGCCGCAGCAGAGGATGACGGCGATCAGCCGCATCGTCCGGTTCGCGCGGATTTCCCGCACCGTCCCGCGCCAGTCGCGTTGCGCGGCCGCGTGGCTCGTCGGCAGCGGCGGCGGGATGCGCCAGATGGCGACGAGCATCAGCGCGTAGAGCGCGGCGAGGCCCGCGAGGATGTGCCGGTACGGCACGTCGTTGGATCGCAGGACGCCCGTCACGATCGCGCCCGTCACCGCCCCGGCGTTGAAGCAGGCGTGGAGCGCGTTCAGCACGCTGCGCGGCGAGCGGCGCTCGTAGTCGATCGACGCGGCGTTGATCCCCACGTCGTAGATGCCGGCGCCGATCCCCTGCACGATCACCGCGAGCAGCAGGAGCAGGATCGACGCGGGGCCGAGCAGCGAGAGGCAGAAGGCAATCATCAGCGCGGTGCCGAGCGT
>JBBSII010000617.1:0-3107 GCA_038232175.1 Thermomicrobiales bacterium | reverse complement strand
TGGCGGTGCGGGCGGAGATGGGTCAGCAGTATGCGCACCGGGCGGTAGACGAGTTCGCGGTCGGGCGCCCTCTGGGCAGCATGCACAATCAGCGCGGGCGGATCGTCGACTACGCGGCGCGACGCGCGGCGGGGCGGACGATCGGCAGCGGGGTGGTCGAGAAGGGTGCGGATGTGGTGGTGAATCGGCGACTGCAGGGGAAGCGGGGGATGCGCTGGCGGCGGGATCGCGCCGATGCGGTGGTCGCGCTGCGGTTGGCGCGGCTCAATGACGAATGGGAGACGCGCCTCGCTGCGTGCGCTGCCTGATGCTCCCGACTTTTGGGTGCATCCCGTACCTATCGCCTTCAGGAAGGAGACCGTTCGATGACTGTTCATACGCTCGATGACGCGCTGGAGAACCTGCACGGCTTCTTCAGCCGCACCCTGCCGCCGCGCCTGCGCATCGCCTCCGGCGACACCGTGGTGTACCGGACGCGCAACGCGGGGTGGAACGACATCCCGCCCGGCCAGACCGCATCGACGGGGCAGCGGCCCGAGGGGGCGGGGCACGCGCTCTCCGGCCCGGTCTTCATCGCGGGCGCGGAGCCGGGCGACACGCTGGAAATTCGCATCGGGGAGATGATCCCGCTCGATTGGGGCTTCAACGCGCACCGCCCCGGCAACCCGAACTCCCGCGTGAAGGGTCTGCTCGGCGGCGAGCCGGACGATGTGAAGGAGCCGTACTTCCGCCATTTGGCCATCGACCGGTCGCGGCGGGTCTGCGAGATTCAGCTAGGAATTGCGGTGCCGCTCCGCCCGTTCATGGGCATCTACGCCGTCGCGCCCGATGAGGACGGCCCCGTGCCAACGGCGTTCCCTGGCGCGTTCGGCGGTAACATGGACTGCAAGGAACTCGTCTCCGGCACAACCCTCTACCTCCCTGTCTTCGTGCCGGGCGCGCTCTTCTCCACTGGCGACGGTCATGCTGCGCAGGGCGACGGGGAGGTGAACGTCACCGGCATCGAGGCGGGGATGGAACAGCTGGAGTTGCAATTCGTCGTCCGTAAAGACCTGAAGATCGCGCGCCCATGCGCCGAGACGCTGACGCATCTCATCTTCCTCGGCTTCGGCGATGACCTCGACGCCGCCCTGCTCGTCGCCGCGCGCGATGTGATGCACTACCTCGTCGATGCGCGCGGCCTGACATGGGACGAAGCGTACAGCCTCGCCAGCATCGCGATCGACTTCCGCATCACGCAGGTTGTGGACGGCCCGCGCGGCGTCCATGCGATGCTCCCGAAGGAACTCTTCATCGGGGAACCACTGACGCTTGCCGGGGCGACCCCCTGATTCGCGGTTCGCAGTTCGCAGCGCCCCCTTGCACCTCTTTCGCGGTGGTGGGATGCTTCCCGCTCGATATCTCGATGGATTGAAACGACGAAAAATCACGATAGGAGCAGCCGAACATGCGATACAAACGACTGGGCCGGTCCGGGTTGAAGGTGTCGGCGGTGGGGCTGGGCGGCAACACGTTCGGGCGATACGCCGACGAGAAGGAGACCGCGCGCGTCATCCATGCCGCGCTCGATGTCGGCATCAACTTCTTTGACACCGCCGATGTCTACAACAACGGTGTCTCGGAGGAGTACGTCGGCAAGGCGTTGAAGGACCGCCGTAGCGGTGCGCTCATCGCCTCGAAGGTCGCGATGGCGATGGGCGACGGGCCGAACGACAAGGGCCTCTCCCGCGCGCACATCATCGACGGCGTCCACGCCGGGCTGCGGCGGCTCGGCACCGACTACATGGACCTCCTGCAAGTCCACGCCTGGGACGCCGAGACGCCGATTGAGGAGACGATGCGCGCCCTCGATGACCTCGTGCGGGATGGCACGGTGCGCTACATCGGCTGTTCGAACTTCACCGCGTGGCAGCTCGTCTGGTCGTTGTGGACGAGCGACCGGCACAATCTGGCGTCGTTCGTCTCCGTGCAGCCGCGCTACAGCCTCGTGGATCGCGCGATCGAGAAGGAACTGCTGCCCGCGTGCCAGCAGTTCGGCGTCGGCATCATTCCGTACAGCCCGCTCGCGGGGGGCGTCCTCACGGGCAAATACGCGGAGGGCAAGGAGCCGCCTGCGGGCACCCGCGCGCACGGCAACGAGCGGTTCGTGGGGCAGCACGGCACGCACCGGAATTTCGAAATTGCCCGCCGCGCCCGGCAGTGGGCGGAAGCGCGCGGCCACACCGTTGGGGAACTCGCCATCGCCTGGCTCGTCGCGCACCCGGAAGTCTCCAGCGTCATCGCGGGCGTCACCAAGCCGGAACAAGTCGCGGCGAACGCGAAGGCCGCCGCGTGGCAACTCACGCCGGAAGAAGTGGCCGAGGTCAGCGGGTTGACGGAGCAGGAGTAGCGGGTTCGAGGTTTGAGGAAATACGCAGTCATCGCTCGAACCTCGAACCTCGAACTCAGCCTACGTATTTCTTCCCGCCCTGCATTACCATTTCGATCTTCCGCAGGGCGTGGATGTCCTCCAGAGGGTTGCCGCGCACGGCGATCATATCCGCCTTTTTGCCGGGGGCGAGGACGCCGATGTCGGTGCGGCCCAGGGCGTCCGCCGCCGTCGCCGTGGCGGTGTAGAGCGCGGATTCCGGCGTGAACCCGGCGGCGGTCGTCACGAGCAGTTCGAGGTCGAGCGCGAAGTCGCCGAAGTAGGTGCCCGTCACGCCCGCGTCGGAGCCGGACGCGATCCGCACGCCCTGCGTGATAAGCCGCCCGATGTTCTCCATGCGCGTCTGCTGGTTGGCGAGGAACCCCTCGTACTGTGGCGTGCGCGGGATGTCACCCCGCAGCACCTGTTCGAGCATCCGGTAGCCGGTGCTCGTCGTCGGGATGACGTAGATGCCGCGCTCCGCGATCTGCGCGACGACGTCCGGCTCGTACTTGAGGCCCGGCGGCTCATCGACCATGAACGAGCAGTGCTCGATCGTGTCCACACGGGCGGCGGTGGCGTTGCGGACGCCGGGCGTGCCGTGGCAGTGGGCGGAGACGCGCTTGCCGAGCCGGTGCGCGTCGTTGACGAGCGCGACCATCTCCGCCTCGGAGAACTGCTCGCGGCGCGGGTTCGTGCC
>JBBSII010000616.1:0-3107 GCA_038232175.1 Thermomicrobiales bacterium | reverse complement strand
CGCATCCAGGCAGGGACAGGCGATTCACCCTCGTGAGATGCGTCGCCATTGCGGCCTGTTGCTGATGGTCGATTTCCCTTTGCGTACGCGAGTCCGAGGGCCAAATCCGTTCACCGTCATTGCGGAAGACCCGGTACGTCTTGGCGAAGTATGCCCGTTATCGGACGGCGACGGGCGCGAGGACAGCGCGCACCTGTTCGAGGACGATCTCCGCCTCATCCGGTTCGATCAGCGACTGCGGGTTCAGGGCGATGGCGTCGGTATCCATAGTGCCGACAGCGACGCAAGGCGTGCCACCGTACAACGCGGCGACGACCGCGTCGCGCGTCATCGGGAAGTCCGCGCCGAGGCGCACGATGGTGCGAGCGTGCGGCTGCCCCGCCTCGCTCGGGTAGCCACGCTCGACGGTAATCCCCGGCAGATCGCGCAAGCCCCTGAGCCAGTGCTGCACGATTTCTTCGTATTGCGCGAGCACCGCGTCTTCATCCTGCGCCAGCGACCACTCGACGGCGGCGAGCAGGCCAAGCATCTCCTCCTTGCCGACCTTCATCGGGCGACCGAGGCTGTGGTTAGGGCTGCCGTTCGCGCGGCAGGCGGCGACGATGTCCGCCCGCCCAAGTACGAGGCCGGAGGTCTGCGGGCCGCGCAGCCCCTTGCCGCCGCTGAAGATCGCGATGTCCGCGCCGAGGTCGCGTGTGAAGTGCCAGAGGCTGCTGATGGGCGGAATCTGCGCCGCCGCATCCACGAGCACCGGCACGCCATGTTTGTGCGCGATGGTGACGACTTCCGGCAGCGCGAGCGCGCCCCGCGCGTAATGCTCCCCCGCGAACCAGAGGATGCAGGCGGTGCGCGGCGAGATCGCCGCTTCCAGTTCCCACGGCTGCGTCGTGTGCGCGCCGCCGATCTCGACGAGCGTCGCGCCTGTCTGCCGCGCCGCATGGTCGTAGCCGTTGCGGTGCGCGCGATGGATGATGACTTCGCGCTTGCCGTCGGTCAGATAGGGGAAGCGGGCGATGGCCGCCGGGTCTTCCCCCGCGATGCACGCCGCCACCGCGATGGCGATCCCCGCCGCCGCCCCGGAGGAGACGTAGCACGCCTCGTTTTGGGTGAGCGCCGCGATCCGCTCGCCGACGCGCTCCTGCAACAGGGGCAGATCGACGTGGTACGCCGCGCCCTCCGCCATCGCCGCGACGACGGACGGCGGCATCACCGACCCGCCGAGGCGCGTGAGCGTCGCCGCCGCGTTAATGACGCGCCGCATCCCGAGATCGTCGTACCTGCTCATGCGATCACCTCCCAGAGTCGCGGCTTCGGCACACCGCCGAGTTGCCGCGCCATCCATGCGTCCTGCCAATCGTGGTCGGTCGCGCCTTCGTGCGTGATGCGGTACTGCTCCACCGGCCCGCCGAGCGTGTCCGCGAGCGGTGCGAGCCATTCCGGCCCGTTGATCGTCCCCGCGTCATTCGTGAGGAGCAGCGCCGTTGCCTTCACCCCTGCGGCATGATGCGCGGGATCGATATATGCCAGGGACCGCGCGACCGCATCCCGGCGTTCGGGGTACGTGCGGAGGTAATCGTTGATTTCCTCCGTCGGGTACGCCGACGTGCGCCCCGCCGCTTCCAGCGTCCGGTGGAACATCAGGCCGCCTGCCTGCATTGCCGTGAACTGCGGCCGTCGCGCGGTGGTGAGCAGTGCGAGATCGTCGCCGACGATGCCGACGTGCCCCCCATCAACCTCCGGGCGTGACAGGAGGAATTCCGCACCGCGCAAGCAGTCCGCGACGATGCTCCGATAGATGTACGTTGCCGGGTCGTCGATGCCGAGCGTGAGCAGGCCGGGGTACGCCGCCGCGAATGGCCGGTCCGCGAGCCGTTGCCCCCGATGCATCAGCGTCAGGGTCGCGTAGCGCTCCCGGTCGTCGTGGTGCGGGACATGGTTGACGCTGCCGTAGCGCGGGGTGTTCATCAGGCCGGGGAAGGGGCCGTCGCCCACCGGCACGCTGTAGTAGCCGAAGATGCGGTACGGCCCGATGCTCGTCAGCCGTACGGCGGAGACCGTCGCGAACGGCGTGGAGCGGAGCGGTAAATGCTCCAACTCGACCGCCATCGGATACCGCGCCAACTCCTCATCCACCGCATCCCAGTAGGCCGCAAAATCCGCCGGACGTGCCGTTTCCGTCATGCCAATCCTCCGCTTCCCATCTTCCCACGTCGGACAATCGCTATGCAGTCACCGGAACGTTGACATCGACATTGATGGCGATGCATGTTGGTTCAGGAATCGGGTCGCCGTCCTCCACCATGCCTTCGAGATGAAATTCGATGGCCTCACGAATGCTTTGCATCACTTCCTCGGTCGTGTCGCCCACAGCAACGCAACCGGGAAGATCGGGGACAAATGCGGAAAGATTGTTGGGGCCGGTTTCAATGATGACCGCGTAGCGCATAGAATCCGCTCCTAATCGATATTCGCCTGCTGCTTAATACTTACTCATGTCTTTGGATGCAGGTCTTTGGTCAGCGCGCCGGGAATCGTCACCTTGCCTCGCTTCGTGGGATGGATGAACTGACGGTGACTACCCTTCGTCTCTTTTAGGGTCCATCCATCTCGCTCAATCAGTTTAATCGCGTCTCGAACCTTCACCCCGAATGTACCAAGTGTATCACTCGCTTTCCCTGACACTAACCAACTGTCGGTTCCGCGTGGCGGGTGTACGCGGCGGGCTTCAGTTGCGCGGCGAGGAATGCCTCCACTTTGGGCATCTCCCAGTAAATGCCGGAATCGTGGGCGCAGCGCGGGTAGGCGTGGATCTCCTTCGGGCCGGTCAGCGCGTTGAAGAAGGCGTAGCCCGTTTCCGGTGGGCAGACGTCGTCCGCGAGGCCGACGTAGACGAGCATCGGGCACTTAATCATCGGCGCGAAGTTGATGCCGTCGAAGTAGTTGAGCGTGGCGCGCATCGCCTCGGCGCGGTCGGGGTAGAGGCGCAGGTAGTCGTTCATCTCCTCGTAGGGCCACGAGTGCGTCAGGTGCGCCGCGTCCATGAAGCCGACGAGGTAGGGCGCGCCCGCCGCGCCGACTTTAATCACGTCGCTCCGCAATGCGGCGGT
>JBBSII010000615.1:0-3113 GCA_038232175.1 Thermomicrobiales bacterium | reverse complement strand
TCCCGCGCGCGCGGCACCGTCGAGCGCGGCGCGCTGATGCCGCAGCAGCGATTCGGCAACTGGCTGGCAGCGCGCATCCTCCGGCGCTACGGCCTGCGTATCACCGATCTCGGCCCGTTCCGCGCCATCCGCGCCGATGCGCTCGCCGCGCTGGAGATGCGCGAGCGGACGTATGGCTGGTCCACGGAGATGCTCGTCAAGGCGGCGCGCGCGGGGCTGCGCGTGCACGAAGTGCCCGTTTCCTATCGACGGCGCGCGGGTGGCCGCTCCAAGGTCGGCGGCACGATCAGCGGCAGCATCCGCGCGGCGGTCGTCATCTTGCAAACCGCGTATCGATATGCGGGATGGAATCCTAACCCCCCAGCCCCCTTCCCCACGGGGGAAGGGGGAGTAAGAGCGGCTGCGAATGCGCGGTAAAGATGATGTTTCGCACCATATAATCTTTCGGGCGGGCAACGCCGTTGCCCCGCGTCACTCCCCTCTCCATCGCGACGGAGAGGGGTCGGGGGTGAGGTTCCCATGAGCATCGCCGTATCACCACACCGCGCACTCGTGATCGGGGCGAAAGCGCCGGTGCCGGGCACAGTCAAGACCCGTCTGGGCCAGACGATCGGGCATCCGCGCGCCGCCGCATTGTATCGCGCCTTCCTCATCGACCTCGCGCGCCGGTTCGGGCGATCGGGGCACGGCTACGACTTGCTCTGGGCCTTCGCGCCCGCCGGGGCGGATTTCCCCGCGCTCGTCGGCGCGGCGGATGGCTACTTCGCCCAGGAGGGCGCGGACTGGACGGAGCGGCAGCGGCACATTTTCCGCTGGACAGCGGCGCACGGCTACGACCAGACCGTGCTGATCGCCTCCGATTCGCCGCAACTGCCCGCCGCGACGGTCTCCGCCGCATTCGTTGCGCTGGATACGGGCGCCGCCGTGCTCGCGCCGACCTATGACGGCGGGTACAGCCTGATCGGCCAGCAGGCGGGCGGCGATATCCTCGGTAGCATCCCGATGAGCACGGCGACGGTCTATGACGACCTGCGCGCCAACGCCCGCGCGCGGCGAATCACACTGCACAGCCTCACTGCGACGTGGGATGTCGATGAGGTCTCGGATTTGCATCGCCTCGCCACCTATCTCGCCGGGCCGCACGATGCCCCCGCAACTGCCGCCGCCTTCCGTCACCTGCGTCTCTGGAATGACGTCGCGTCTGTGTCGTTTGTTCCGCGCAATGGTGTGGAGAATCTTTCCGCAACCGTAGGAGAAGAATAATGACGACCGCCCTCGTGACCGGTGGCGCGGGCCTGATCGGCTCGCATATCGTCGATCTGCTCGTGACGGAGGGGTGGCGGGTGCGCGTGCTCGACAACTACGAGCCGCAGACGCACCGCAACGGTCCCCCCGCGTGGCTCAATCCACAGGCCGAGTATCGCACCGGCGATGTCCGCAGCCGCGCCGATCTGCGCGCCGCGCTCGACGGCGTGGATGTCGTCTTCCACGAGGCGGCGTACGGCGGCTACATGCCGGAGATCGCCAGGTACATCGAGGTGAACTCGGTCGGCACTGCCTTACTGCTCGAAACAATCCGCGACGAACACCTGCCGGTGCGGAAGGTCGTCGTCGCCTCCTCGCAGGCGGTCTACGACGAGGGCGCGTACCGCGATGGCGATGGCGCGGTCTTCTTCCCCGGCACCCGGCCCCTCGCGCAGTTGCAGCGGGGCGACTGGGAAGTGCGCGACGCAGTCGGACGCGCCGCGACGCCGGCGCCGACGCCGGAGCGGACGCCGATTGGCGGGCAGACGGTCTACGCAATCTCCAAGGCGGATCAGGAGCGGCTCGTGATGACGTGGGGGCGGCAGACGGGCATCCCGGCGGTCGCCCTGCGGTATTCCTGCACCTACGGCCCGCGCCAGAGCATCTACAACCCGTACACAGGCGTGATCGCCATTTTCTGCACGCGCCTCCTGAACCACCTGCCGCCCGTGATCTACGAGGACGGCGCGCAGACGCGGGATTTCTGCTTCGTGGAGGACATCGCGCGCGCGAACCTCCACGTCGCCACCGACGACCGGGCGGACGGCGGCGTCTTCAATGTCGGCAGCGGGGTCGGGACGGCGATTGGCGACCTGGCGCGGACGCTGGCGGACGCGCTCGATGTGCCGATTGCGCCGGAGTTCCCCGGTGAGTTCCGCCCCGGCGAGATTCGCCACCTGACGAGCGACATCGGCCAGATCGCCGCGCTCGGCTGGCGGCCGCACGTCGCGCTCGCCGATGGGGTGGCGCGGTACCTCGACTGGATCCGGGCGCAGGGCGACGTGGCGGACTACTTCACGGCGGCGTCCGTCCGTCTGCGCGAGCGGCGCATCGTCCACGCGGCACAGGTCGTCACGGGGGTGGATGCGCGATGAGCGTGAGCGCAGCACCGTCGTACTCGTTGTACGACGCATTCGCCCCTCTCTACGCCGACTGTCGGCTCCATGTCTTCCCCGACGACCGGGTGACGGTCACGGCGGCGTTGGATTTGCGGGCGGCGCGGAGCGTGCTCGAACTCGGGTGCGGGCCGGGCTTCTACGCGACCACGATCGCGGCGGCGTTCCCCGCGCTCCGCGTCACGGGGATCGACCGCGCACCGGCGCAGATCGAACTGGCGCGGCGGCGGGCGCGCGGCCTGACAAACGCCGCCTTCGCGGTCGGCGACGCCCGCGCACTTGCGCAACCGCGCGGCACCTACGACCGCGTGCTGGCGTCGCGCCTCCTGATGGTCGTGCCGGAACGCGCGGCGGTGCTGACGGAGGCGCGGCGCGTGCTCCGGCCCGGCGGCGTCCTGCTCCTCGCGGAGCCGACGCGATCCGCGATGGGCGTGCTGTCGCTGCTTCGTCACGCCGCTTGGGAGGCGGGCAACGTGGTGCGCTCCATCGAGCCAACCGAGGAACACTATTTTTCCGCCCCATCATTCCGGGCGTTCGTCCTGAGCCAGGCATGGGCGTCGGTCGCGATCTGGGAAGCGAATGGGTACCGCTACGCACGCTGCCGCACCTGCGCGCAGCGAGATATCCCATAACGGGAGGGCATGAGCAATGAAGACTGCAACGACCGAAGTGACGGCCGAGCCAATGCCGAAC
>JBBSII010000614.1:0-3114 GCA_038232175.1 Thermomicrobiales bacterium | reverse complement strand
CCCTTGTCCGGCACGCCGTTCGGCATCACGACGTCGAACGCCGAGACGCGATCCGTCGTCACAAACAGCAGGAGATCGTTGCTCAGGCGATACGTGTCTCGCACCTTGCCGCGCCGAAAGAGCGTCACGCCCGGCAGGTCAGTGGTGACGAGCGCGTTCACGACGACGGCTCCTTCCCGATGCCGAGCCGCGCGAAGGCCGTGTCGATGTGCGCGAGGTGGTACGACACATCGAACAACGCCGTCAACTCGTCCGGCGTGAGCAGTTCGGATACCGTCGCGTCCCGCCCGAGAATTGACAGGAGCGGCTCCTCGGTCTCCCACGCCTGCATCGCGCCGCGCTGCACGATCTTGTACGCATCCTGCCGCGCCATGCCACGGTCGATCAGAGCAAGGAGGACGCGCTGTGAGGAGACGAGGCCGTGCGTCGATTCCAGATTGGCGCGCATCCGCTCCGGGAAGACGACGAGTTCATCCATGATGCGCGTGAAGAGCCGCAGCATGTAGTCCGTCAGGATGAAGGCGTCCGGGAAGATGATCCGCTCCGGCGCACTGTTGGAGATGTCGCGCTCGTGCCAGAGCGGCACATTCTCCATCGCCGTGATGCTGTACGAGCGGACAACGCGCGCCAGCCCGCTGATGCGCTCGGTCTTGTGCGGGTTCCGCTTGTGTGGCATCGCGCTGGAGCCTTGCTGATCCGCCGCGACACCGAGCGAGACGGGCAACTCCGGGTCATCAGCAGCGGGCGTTTTCGCCCCCGTGTTGCCGAACGGCTCCTCCACCTCATGGACTTCCGTGCGCTGCAAGTGGCGAATCTCCACCGCGAATTTCTCCAGCGACGTGGCGAGCAGCGCGAGCGCCATGATGACCTGCGCGTGCCGGTCACGCTGGAGAATCTGCGTGCTGACGGGTGCGGCGGTGAGGCCGAGCACGGCGCAGGCGCGCTCCTCGATCGCCGGCGGGACGTGCGCGTGCGTGCCGACCGCGCCGCTGATCTTGCCGTATGCCATCTGCGCCCGCGCCGCCGCGATCCGCGTCCGGTGGCGGCGAATTTCGTCCACCCACATCGCGAGCACGAAGCCGAAGGTCAGCGGTTCCGCGTGGACGCCGTGCGTGCGCCCGATCATGATCGTCTCTTTGTGCGCGACCGCCTGCGCCGTCACCGCCCGCTCGAAGGCGTCCAGTTGCTCCGCGATCAGATCGAGGGCGGCGACGGTCTGGAGGGAGAGCGCGGTATCGACAACATCCGAACTCGTGAGGCCCATGTGGACGAACCGCGCCGCCTCGCCGATGCTCTCGCCCGTCGCCCAGAGGAAGGCGGTCACGTCGTGATCGGTGCGGCGCTCGATCGCGTGCATCCGGTCGAGGTCGGTCGTCGCCGCGTGGATCGCCGCCATCGCGTCGGCGGGGATCGCGCCGCGTTCCGCCCACGCCGCGCAGACGGCGATTTCGACGCGCAACCACGTGTCGATCCGGTACCGCTCGCTCCAGATGCGCCCCATCGCCGGGTGCGTGTACCGTCCTACCACGTTAGTGAACCTCCGCCAGCGTTGTTCCATCGAGGTATGTCACCGTCGCATCGGTGAGCCGTGTCGGGGTGATGCGGTTGTGCAGGTTGGCCGGGGATGCGGTGTGCACGCGCAGATAGTTGTCGGTCAGGCCGCTCCAACGTCCGTCCGGCTCCTGGTCCTCCCAGAGCACATCCATCTTCCGACCGACGAACCGCTCATGATGCGCCAGCGCGCCTTCATCGGAGAGGGCGAGCAGGTGCGCCATCCGCTCCTTCTTGATTTCGGGACGAATCTGGCCCGGCATCCCCGCCGCCTCGGTGCCCCGCCGCTCGGAGTAGGGGAAGGCGTGAATTTTGCTGAACGCCACATCGCGGCAGAATGCCAATGTCTCCGCGAAATCCTCGTCCGTCTCGCCGGGGAAGCCGACGATCACATCCGTCGTGATCGCGCAATCAGGGATCGCCGTGCGGACGCGCTCGACGGCGCGCCGGAACTGATCGGGGTTGTACCGTCGCCGCATCGCCCGCAGCACCCGCGCACTGCCGGACTGGATCGGCATGTGGAGGTGCCGCGCCAGCCGGGGGTCGGCCCAGCACGCGAGCAGGTCCGGCTTCAGTTCTGCGGGGCCGACACTCGTGAGCCGGATGCGCGGCGGCGTCGGCCCCGCGAGGATGCGGTGCAGCAGGTCGGGGAGACGAAGCGTGGAGTGCTGAGTGCTGCGAGTGCCCCCTGGGCGGCATGAGTGCTGAGCGGGGCTGTCGACTGCCGATTGCCGACACTCCTCCCGGTACATACCGACGTACGTGCCGGTCAGCACGACCTCCTGATAGCCCATCGCCGCGCTCTCCGCGACCTCGCGGCAGACACGCTCCAGGGCGACGCTGACGGAGCGGCCCCGCGCGGCGGGCACGATGCAGAAGGTGCAGTTCGCGTCGCACCCCTCCTGAATCTTGATGAAGCGCCGCGTGCGACCCGTCGTGCGGGTGTGCAGGTGCGTGTCCGTCAACCCGACGGGCGCGAGACGGTCCGCGAAGCGCGTCACGGCCGCCGCGACGACGCGCTCCTTGTCGGCGGAGCCGAGCACGAGATCAACCTCGCCCATCGCCGCCGCGTCCTCGGGCGTGACCGCCGTGTAGCAGCCGACCGCCGCCACCATCGCCCCCGCGCCACCCCGGACGCGCGCTTTGCGGAGATATTGGCGGCCCTTCTTGTCCGCGATCTGCGTCACGGTGCAGGTGTTGACGATGTAGAGGTCGGCAGGCGCATCGAAGGGGACTTCGGCGAACCCATACCCCTGCAACGCGAAGGAGATCGCCTGCGCGTCCGCGCTGTTCAGTTTACAGCCGAGCGTGTGGATGGCGAACGTCGGGCGTGCGGGGTCCCGTGCGCCATCGTCCCGCACGGTGATCGTATCGAGGCCGATCAGCGCGAAGGGAACGGGCGCATCTCTCTGCTCCTCGTGGTCAAGGCGATCAATTGTTCCGGTGTACGTCATGCGGCTGTGCGACCCCCGCCGTGCAAGTGAGGCTCCGGTCGGCCCGGATCGCCGCCAGTATACCAGAACTGTACGTATGCACGACCGATGCACTTCTCAGGGCGTGTGT
>JBBSII010000613.1:0-3115 GCA_038232175.1 Thermomicrobiales bacterium | reverse complement strand
CGTCCACGCCGAGCGCCTCGGTCCCTGTCAGCCCGACACAACCAGCCGCGACGGCGCCCGTTCCCACCACCCCTGTCGCGACGAAGGCTTCCGTGCCCGCCGCGTCGGGGCCGAGTGTTTCGGCGCAATCCGCGCCACCACCCGCCGCCGTGGGGTTGCCGCCGCCACCGCCGCCCGGCTACGTGCCGCCGAGTGGCGTCTCCGCACCTTCGACTGGCACGACCGGCGGCGCGCCGTTCGTATCGACGGGTGGCACCCCCGTTGTCTCCGTCGTGCGCGGCGCACAAGCGCCCCCATCGGCGCAGAATGCTCCACGGCAGTATGTCATCCCCGGTGCGCCACCCGCCGTAGCGCGCCCCGGGGTCCCACAATCATCGGCCTATGGTCCGACGGGTGCGACATCTCCGGTCGTCATTCCGCGCGCCGGTCATCCGCAGGCGAACTGGTGGCCGATGATGGCGCTTGTTCCTGGTGTTATGTTGATTATCAGTGGAGTTGCGCTGCGTCGTGGAACCCCTCGCGGGCTGCGATTCAAGTACCGCACCCGATAATTGCATGTCGTCCCGGACGCGCTATACTGCCGCAGTGATACGAGAGCGGAAGATGCGTTGCGGGAAGGAAATACGAAGACGATGATACTCTGGATCGGATACGAAGCGGCGAGCACGGACGGGGACGCGAGCGAGGCGGTTCATAGCGCGATTCGGGAGGCGGCGGGGGCGCGGAACTGCCACCGTGCGATGCCGAATGTCTGGCTCGTTGATTCCGAAGATTCGCCATCGGCGTGGGTGGACACGGTCGAATCGGCCTTGAAGCGTGGCGACCGCATCATCGTCACGAAACTCCAACGCGGCGCGGCGGCGATGAACATCACTGCGGCGACCGACTGGCTCAAGGTTCACCGCGAATCGTTCTAGCCACGAACCTTTGAGGAGCGCCGCGCACCGCACGATCCGCGCGGTGCGCGGTTTTTTACGCCCTGTGAAGGAGAGAAAGATGGCGGGAAACGACTTCGCCGCGTCCCTGCTACCCACGATTTCCGTATACCTCGACGACGCCGCGCGCCGCAACCTGATCGGCTTCCCGCCGGACGCGCCGCTCCACGTCTCGGTGCTCGCGCAGGGGGAGTACAACCTCAACTACCTCGTCACCTGTGGCGACCGGCGCGTCGTCGCACGCGTGAACACGGGGACGCAGATCGGCGCGGGCGATCAGATCGGCTACGAATACCGCGCGCTCGAATTCCTCCGGCCCGCCGGGATCGCGCCCGCGCCGTACCTGCTCGATAACACGGGCGCGGTGATTCCCTACGGCTTTCTCGTTGAGGAGTATTTTCCCGGACGGCTGCTCGATTACGCGACGGAGGTGCCGCTCGCCGCGCGGACAATCGCCGCGCTCCACACGCTGCCGACGGCGGGAAACCCGGATTTCCTCGTCGTGCCGGACCCGCTGACGGGTTCGTGGCAGGAGGCGAAGGGGTTCCTCGACGTCTTCTTCGCCGCACCGGAGGCCGATCAAGCCGTGGTGCGGATTTTCCGGCGCGTGCTCGCGGCGCTCGCGGAGACCGCCACGCGGGATCAGCGCCGCTTCCGGCCCGAAGATCGCGTCATCACCCACACCGATGTGCAGGCGCACAACTTCGTCGTGGCGGACGGGGAGCACGACCGGGCCAAACTCGTCGATTGGGAGAAGCCGATGCTCGACGATGGCTCGTATGACCTCTGCCACTTCCTCACGCCGACCTCGACGCTCTGGAAATGCGACTACGTGCTGACGGACGCGCAGCGCACCGCGTTCCTCGATATCTACGCGGTGGCGGTCGGTGATCACCACGCGGGCCGCGATCTGTATGGTCGGGTGGAGGCGCGGATGCCCTTCGTCTATCTGCGCGCGACGGGTTGGTGCGCGATGGCATGGGTGGAATACACTCGCCCGGGCCGGTTGCTCCGCAACGAGGAGACATTCACGCGGATCGTCCAGTACCTCGAACCGGACTTCCTCATCGACCTCTTCCGCCCCTACGTCACGGGGTTGTAGCATCGAATCGTCACGGGAAAATGCGAACACAGAGGGCACGGATCGCACAGAGGACACAGAGAATCCAAATGTATTTTCTCTTCTCTGTGCTCTCTGTGCTCTCTGTGTCCTCTGTGTTAAGTCCCCGTCACCTTTCGCTCTTGCACGCTGATGCCCGCGTCGGTGCCGACAACGACGGTGTGCGTCAGGCCGAGGAAAAAGCCGTGCTCCACGACGCCGACGATTGATTTGATCGCGTCCGCGAGCGCGTGGACATCGAACGTCGGCGGGAGCACGCAATCGAGGATGAAATTGCCGTTGTCCGTGCGGAAGGGCGCGCTGCCCGCGCGCCGGAACTGCGGTTGCAGGGAGAGCGACGCGAGCGCGTGGTCAGTGCGCTTCCAGCCGAAGGGGACGACCTCGACGGGGAGCGGGGTGTGCTGACCGAGCCGCTCCACGATCTTCGTCTGATCCACGATAATCACCTGCCGCCGTGTCGCGCTGGCGACGATCTTCTCCCGCAGCAGCGCGCCGCCGCGCCCCTTGATGACATCGAGGCGCGGATCGACCTCGTCCGCGCCGTCGATCGTCAAGTCGATCACAGGGTGCGCGTTCAACGTCGTCAATGGGATGCCGCCGGTGCGTGCGAGCGCGGCGGACGCGCGGGATGTCGGGATCGCGCGGATGCGCAGGCCGGATTGGACGCGCGCGGCGAGCGCCGTGATCGCGAACGCGGCGGTGCTGCCCGTCCCGAGGCCGACGATCATGCCGTCCGCCACGAATGTCGCCGCGTGCTCCGCCGCCGCGCGTTGCTGTGCCACCCGTTGCGCCTGTGCCGCTGCCATCCCGCCTCCCTTCGCGAACCGGCGATCATTCTACGCGATGCGGTGGCGGCAGTGCATCAGCACAATCTTCGCGGTAATTGAACGCGCACCTCCCGGTGGTGGGGGGGGGGGGGGGGGGGGGGCGGGGGGTGGGGGGGGGGGCGGGGCGGGGCGCGGTGGCCGGCGCGCGGGGCGCGGTCGGGGCGCTGGTGGACGAGGACCACTACGCGACTGGGCTCGAGTCCCTGCTGTACGGCGTCTGCAACCTCGAAAGG
>JBBSII010000612.1:0-3123 GCA_038232175.1 Thermomicrobiales bacterium | reverse complement strand
TTTGTCTGGGGAGGACGACGCGCAGCGCGACGGGCGCGGGCGCGGGCACGATGCCACACGGCAGGAGGGTCAGGTGCGCGGGCACTGCGACCGATTGGCAGGCGCGAGACGATCACTGAGCACTGGCGCGACGCATGACAACTGACCCACTAGATGGCGTGATGATGCCCGCTTCCCCGCGAACGCGCAAGGGTACGCTGCGGGCGGGAAGTCGAAACCGGGGAGAACCGCAGAGGCGCAGAGGAAGAGGAAAAGGCTTTCCCTCTGCGTTCTCTCTGCAGCATCGCCGAAACGAGCAGCAACGTGACCCACCGATGCGGGCATGGGCGCGACCCCTCACTCTCGGCGGCGTTTCGCTAGTCGCTGCTCGCGGTGATCCGGTAGCCCGCGCCCCGGACGGTGTGAATCAGCGGCGTTCCCGCCCCCTCGTCGATGTGCTGGCGCAGACGGCGGATGTAGACATCGACGATGTTCGAGAGGCCGTCGTACTGCTCGTCCCAGACGTGCTCCAGCAATTCGGTGCGGCTGACGACCGCCTCCGCGCGGTGCATCAGGTAACGGAGGATGGAGAACTCGCGGTCGGTGAGCGGGACGACGCGCGCCCCGCGCGTGACGACGTGGCTGGCGGTGTCGAGCGTCAGGTCCGCGACGTGCAGGAGGGTGGTGCGCCGCTGCCCGCTCTGCTCCCGCCGCAGGAGCGCGCGGACACGGGCAAGCAGTTCCGCGACGTGGAACGGCTTGACGAGGTAATCGTCCGCGCCGCTGTCGAGGCCCGCGACGCGGTCGGTGACGCCATCGCGCGCGGTGAGGATGAGGATCGCCGCTGGATTCCCCGCCGCCCGCCACTCGCGGCAGAGCGTCAGCCCGTCCTTCTTCGGCAAGCCGAGATCGAGCACGATCAGGTCGTATGGGTTGATCGAGACAAGGTACGAGGCCTCATCCCCGTCGCTCGCGCCATCGGTGGCGTACCCCTCCTCGCTCAGGGCGGTGCGAACCAGGGTGTTCAGCCGTTTTTCGTCCTCGACTACGAGCACCCGCACCGATCATCTCCCGTCGTCGTCAACGCGCCGCGAACGCACCGTATCATACGTCACCCGCTGCTCGTGTGTGAATGCGCCCCGGCAACATCGTCCGGCGGCATCTGGCTTGCAACGAAGGAGATGTGGCGACGCAACAGCGCCGTCTCGACGATAAGGAGACGCAGGATGGAGAAGGACGCGAAGAAGCAATTTGCCGGCGACGCGACAGGAGCGGTCGGTTCCGTGCCGACGCGCTCCATCGCGCCGGATGACCTGCCCCACGACGCGCAAACCCCGAACGCGCAGGAGTACAACCCCGAACGGCCGTCGCACGAGGTTGAGGACGCAGGCTGGGTCAAGGAGGGGCAGGGTTCCGCGCTCGCGCAGGAACGCGAGGGCGTGCCGGAGAGCGAGATCCCGCACAACCTCCCGGAATCCGCCGCGCAACCCCGGCGGAAAGCATAGCAATACCCCGCACTGCGGGCGGCGTGGCCGGGAACGAACCGGTCACGCGTTTTCGCACGCCGCGCATATGGGGATCATCCCGCGCGGTGTCACCATGCGCGAGATGTGCGATGATGCGCGCGGGTGGGGAGAGATGGGGAGCGACGCGGCGCATGGATGACCGGATGGGGCAATGGCTGGCGGGGCGCTACCGCCTTGACCGTCGCCTCTCGACGGACGCGGCGGGCACGGTCTACGAGGCGTGGGACGGGGAGCATCTGCTCCGCGTCTTTGTGCGCGTGCTCGCGCGCGCGCTCCTCGACGCACCTGATGCGTTCGACCGCTACGCACGGGAGGTCGCCGCACTGCGCGCCATCGCCCACCCTGGTATCATCCCGGCGCGGGGCATCGAGCGCGACGACGGGACCGTCTTTCTTGTGCTCGACACGCCACCTGGCGCGTCGCTCCGCGCGGTGCTGCGCGAGCGGGACGCGCCCTTCACCGCGCGCGAGGCGGCGCACATCCTCGGCCCGGTAGCCGACGCGCTCGACATGCTCCATGATTCCGGCATCGTACATCGCAATGTGCGGCCCGATACCATCACCATTCGCCCCGACGGCACGGGCGCGCTCGTCGAACCGCTCATCGCACCTGTCACGCGGGATGCGGCCGTGCTCGGCCTTTCCTCCTATCTCAGCCCGGAGCAGGGGAGTGCGCAGACCGCAGGGAATGCGGCGGACACGTACGCCCTCGGCGCAATTCTGTACGAGATGCTCACACTTTCACCCCCATTCTCCGGTGAGCACGCGCCCTCGGAGGTCATGGAGCAGCAGCGCGTGTTGTGGGAGCAATTGCATGTCGTGCCAGTCGCACCGCATGCGCGCAACGCGCTCCTACCGCGCCGCCTCGATTGGGCAATCCTCAGCGCGCTTCATCGCGACCCGACTGCCCGACCACCGAGCGCGACGGATGTGATCGCCGCGCTTGCGACGGATGCGCGACAACCCGCCCGCCCGACGACCGCCTTCCCGCTCAACGACGAAATGACCGCCGCCATTGGCAATCTGCCGCCCGGTGGGGCGGGCACGACGACAATGGTGACACGGATCGCCGGTCCCGCTGCGCCCGCGCCGCCGTACGATGCGCCGCACACCGGCGTCGTGCCGGAAATCTCCGGCGAATACGCGCGGGCAGGCAGGCGGCGGTCAGCGGCGGTCCCCGCGCTCGCGGCGCTCACCGTGCTAGTGCTCCTGAGTGCGGTGGCGCTCGGCACACTCGTCGTCCGGCGCAACATGACGCTGACGGCGCAGCAGGACCATTACGCGGCGGCGGACGCGGCGCTCGGTCGCGGCGACTACGACACCGCGATCACCGAGTTCGGCGCGGCGGGCGTGTACCGTGACGCACCGGCGCGTGTGCAGGCGGCGCAAACCGCCAAGGACGCGCAGGCGAACTACGCTGTCGGCATGGACGCCTTCAGTCGCGAGGATTTCGGCGCGGCGGCGGACGCCTTCGGCGCGGCGGGCCTCTTCCGCGACGCGCCGCAACGCCGCGTGGATGCCCTTCGGTTGGCCGATCAGAAGCAGGCGTACGCCGAAGGGGAGGACGCCCTGACGCGCGAGGATTTCACGACGGCGGCGACCGCCTTCGCCCGCGCGGG
>JBBSII010000611.1:0-3125 GCA_038232175.1 Thermomicrobiales bacterium | reverse complement strand
GTGCCCCCACGCCTCGTCGGGGCAGTACGCGCGCGTCGTCTCCCGGATCGCCGCCCACCAGCGGGCGCGGCACGCCGGTTCGTCCGGGATCGGGCCGGCGAGCGCCTCGAGCTCCGCGAACGAGAGCGTCGCGCACGGCGAAGCGTGCGCCAGCAGATGGGCGGCGAGCGGGCTTTCCGGCCCCACAGCATCCTCCTCCCCGAACGGCGATGCGGCGCGCTCATGCGGGCCGCACGTCGCCGCACTGCCGCACCTTCGATGCCACGATGCCGCCCCCGCGACGGGATGGGCGCGACGCCGCGGGGGGCGCACGGATAGCGTCCCCGATTTATTGTGTGAGAGCATACGTTATATCCCACCACTGTCTCTGGCACGTGACTTGATAGATTCCGGGCAGTCCGGAGTGTGCCCGGATCGACAAGAAACGCAGGAGATGCGGCAAGGAGCAACGATGAAGATCAGGACGACGATCACGACGGTGGGCGCGCTGGCCCTGCTGATGGTGGGGATGGTGGCGTTCGCCCCGGACTTCGGTGGCACCACGGTGGCCGCGCAGTCGCCGACACCGACCGCGTCCACACCGGCGACGACCACCGCGCCGACGACCATCGCGCCCGCGAAGCAGGACAACAGCGGGAAGTGGGGGCTGCTCGGGCTGCTGGGCCTCGCGGGGCTGGCGGGCCTGCTGAAGCGCCCCCACACCGAGGTGCGCACCGTCGAGACGCAGCGGGTCGACCCGCCGCGCGATCGCACGCGCTAGCCGCGTCGTGTCGGTATTGACCACCGGGTCGCGACGATCACCGGATGTCCGGCCCGGCCCCCGATCGGAGGCCGGGCCGTTCGATGCGCGGGCGATGGCGCGGCGGATACGAGGGCCTTCCTGTGGAAACAAACAGCGACAAGATGAATAACGACAAGAAGAGCGCGACGGCTGGGACGTCCGACGCGCGCGACGCGCCGACGCCGGGAGGGGAGACGCGCGAGACGCGGCCCGCCACGGGCGCTCCGGCAATCTCCAAGGGGACGCACGACGAGGCGATCGAGGAAGCGGTCGAGGATATCCATGGCTGACACACAGAGTCAGGCGATAGAGCGGGTGGTGCGCGCGAGCGGCCCGCCGACAGTGAGAGGGATGTGGGAGTATGCAGCGACCGTCGGACGGCACCGCTGAGATCGTGATCCCGACGGGGCGCAACGGCTTCTGCTGCATCGTGCCGTGCGCGCTCATGCTCGCCCTGGATGCGGGCGTCCTCGTCGCGGGGCTGCTGCTCGCCCGGCACCTCGTCCGGCGCGCGGCGCGTGCGGCGGCCGTCGGTCGGCGAGGAGGGGGCGGATGACGGCCGCGACGATCGCGATCCTCGATGATGCCCCCGCCGTTCGCCCACGGTGACCTGCGGGATCTGCGGGACCTCCACGATCTGCTCACGGCGATTGAGGGCATGCTCGGTCCTGTGCCAACGAAGCGCGCGGCTCAGGGGCGTACGCGGGGACCACCGAGGGTGCCTTGCGGCCGGGAGGATTGCTCGGGGACCGGCCCGACCGATCATGAATGTCGATACCACGAAGGAGGTGGGCACCGGTGCATGTGCGAAAGGACGCGACGATGGGCACGATGGCGCGGCGGCTGCGCGAGCCGGCCAATGGCCTGACCCATCTGCTCGGCGTGCTGCTCTCCCTCGTCGCCCTGGTGGCGCTGGTGGCGATCGGCATCCGCTCGGGCAGCGCGACGGTCCTCGTCGCCCTGGTCATCTTCGGGCTGAGCCAGGTCGCCCTCTACACCGCGAGTACCCTCCACCACTCGCTCGATCTCTCACCGGCCGGCAACGCCCGGCTCCTGCGCTTCGACTGCACGATGGTCGTCGTCCTGATCGCCGGGACGTACACGCCGGTCTGCCTGTTCGCCCTGCGCGGCATCTGGCGGTGGGGACTGCTCGGCGCCATCTGGGGACTGACGCTCCTTGGCCTCGTGATGATGGCCCGCTGGATGGACGCGCCCCGCTGGGCCTCGACGACCTTCTACGTCGCGCTCGGCTGGGTCGGGCTGCTGGCCACGCCGGCGTTGTTCCGCGCCCTGCCGCTGGCGGGGTTCGCGTGGATGCTCGCGGGCGGGGCGGTCTACACGATCGGCGCGGTCATCTTCCTGCTCGAGCGGCCGGACCCCTACCCCGCCGTCTTCGGCGCGCACGCGCTGTGGCACTGCTTCGTGCTCGGGGGGAGCGCATGCTGCTTCTGGCTGATCGTCCGGTACGCGGTGCCGCTGGCATGACGGGACGGCAGAGCGCGCACTGGCCGCATCGCCGACGACACCGGCCCACGGGCGGGTAACCGAGCCCGTTCCCCGCTCCCGCAGATAACACAGGGCTGGGGCGACGGATCGACTGCTGGCGCGCCTACTCGGGCGGGAGGGGCACGATCCGCCGCAGTCCCAGCCCCCGCTCGCCCAGCCAGATCACCCCCGCGTGCGTGTCCTGCGCTTGCCGCTGCGCCGGCGGCGGCCAGTCGTCGGTGATCGCCTGCAGGAGCGCCGTCTTCACCACCAGCGGCCGCCCCCGCACCACCGCGCTGATCGCCGCCTCCTGCCGCAGCGTCGTCGCCAGGTCCACCCGCTCCGTCCAGTTGAAGCTCGCCCAGATCAGCCCGCCCGCGCCCGCCGCGTCGATCAACGCGCGCAGCGCCCCCGCCCGGTCGCCGAGCGGGTCGGACTCGGGGATGAAGCGCAGCCGCCCCGCCGCCTCCAGCCGACGCGCCGCAAGCCCGTTGCCCTCCAGTGCGTCCCGCAGCGCGTCGGTCGACGTGGCCTCGCCGTCGGTGAATTTGACCAGCAGCGCGCCGTGCGCCTCGCCCACCCGGAAGTAGGCGGCGTCCAAGCGGTGCAGGAGTGCCGTGTCCTCGGCGATGCCGAGCACGTGGTCGGGGACGGTGAGGAAGCTCCGCAGCTGGCCGACCAGCGTGGGGCGCCGCTCCCTCTGCTCCAGGAACGCATCGAGCGCGACGCGGCGGATCCGCCACTCCTTGCCGAGCTTGAGGGCGGGCAGACGCCCCTCGCGGCACCACTGGTAGATCGTCGTCGCCTTGAGGTCGAGTTCCCGCGCCACTTCATCGGCGGTGAGCAGCTGCCTCTCCCC
>JBBSII010000610.1:0-3132 GCA_038232175.1 Thermomicrobiales bacterium | reverse complement strand
ACCCGCACCCGCTTCCCTCAGGGGAGGGAGTGACTCATCACACGCCTGATAAAACCGCGATACCGGTAGTGTACCGACGTATCTCATGTTACGATTCCGCCATTGAAGTGGGGGAGCGTGGCGGAAGCGAAGTCCCGCAAGGAAATCTATACCATCGGCCACAGCAACGCGCCTGCGGAGACGGTACTGTCGCTGCTGCGTGAGCAGCGGATCGACACGCTGGTCGATGTGCGGAGCCTCCCCGCGAGCAAACACGCGCCGCAGTTCAACCGGCTTGCGTTTGCGCGGACGCTCGCGGCGGCGGGGGTGCGCTACCTCTTCATGGGCGCGTGGCTCGGTGGTCGCCCGCGCGATCCCCGCTGCTACAAGGACGGCGTCGTGCCGCGCGGCAACGCGAACTACCTCGCGCGCGTGGACTATGCGAAGGTGGCCACGCGGCCGTGGTACCAGCGGGCCGTGCGCGATCTCGTCCACATCGCGCAGTCGCGGCGCACGGCGATCATGTGCAGCGAGGAGAACCCGCGCCACTGCCACCGGCTCCATCTGATCGCGCAGACCCTGACCGCGCGCGGCATGGCCGTCTACCACATCCGCCATCGCGGGCCGCTGGAGGTCGGGCTGTTCGATGTCGCGCGGCTCTATGACGGCGTTGATGACCTTCTCGATGACCTCGGAGGGATGCCGATGAAGCTCTACACCGTTGGGTTCACACAGAAGTCCGCGCAGCGGTTCTTCTCGCTCCTGCGCGACAGCGGCGTCGGGCGGGTCGTCGATATCCGGCTGCGCCCGAGCGGGCAACTGGCGGGTTTCACGAAGCGCGACGACCTCGCGTATTTCCTCCCCGCCCTGATCGACTGCGAGTACCACCCCGCGCCATCGCTCGCGCCGACCAGGGAAATCCTCGCCGCGTACCGCAAGGACGGCGACTGGAACACCTACGTCCGGCGATTCGAGGCGTTGATGGACCAGCGCAACGTACCGTTCTCGCTCGACCGCGCGTTCTACGAGGAGAAGGCGTGCTGCCTCCTGTGCAGCGAGCCGACCCCGGAGCAGTGCCACCGGCGGCTCGTCGCCGAGCGGATCGGGCGGTCGTGGGCGGACACGACGATTATCCATCTCTAAACTGCTCGCGGGGTGGTGCGATGAAGACGACGGTGACGATCACGGACCTGACCCGGATGCAGGGCGACCGTGTCTGCGTGGCCGGGTATCTGCCGGACAACACCTGCATCCGCCCGGTATTCGAGACGGGCGGGCTGACCGAGCAGTGGCTACGCATCCGTGGGCAGGCGGCGATTCGCCCCTTCGCGGTCATCGAGTTGGACGTGCTGCGCAAAGTGGGCCAACCGCTGCCGCCACACACCGAGGATCAGATCATCGACGCCACCCATCGGGCGCAACGCGGCGCGCTCACACCGGAAGCGCGGTGGGACTGGCTAACCGGGGTGGATGACGGCGGCGTGGGGCGCATTTTCGGCGCGCCGATCCGCCACGAGGCTGGCGCATACATCCTCGCGGGCGAGGGGACGCGCTCGCTCGGCACGATCCGCGTCGCGCAGATGGACGAGGTGCAGTTCAACCCGCTGGAGAATGGCCGACGGAACTACCGACTCGTCTTCGTTGACGGGGAGAATCAGCGCTACCGGCTCCCCGTGACCGATCTCGCGTTCCGCACCCACCTCGATTACCTCCACGACCAGTATGGGATGCCGTACGCCGCGATCGCCCAATCGCTGACCCGCACTCTTCAGCAGATCCCCGTCATCCTGCGGATCGGGCTGGCGCGCGGGTGGGAGCGGTTCCCCGACCGCTGCTACCTCCAGATCACCGGCGTTTACTCATCCCCGGACTATCTCAGCGGCCGCTGCTTCGCGGACTTCGCCCCGCCGTCCGTGACCGCTCCTCGCCGTGAAGGATTCTTTGCCAGAATCGCGCGCGCCTTTGGCGGGAACTGAGCGCGTGTTTCGTACGGAACTCACGCTTCATTACCGGCTGCAAGGGCCTATGCGTTCTTCCAACATGACAAAACGAGATATTGCTTGCTGTGATCCTCACGCTCCGTGTCCCTGAGACGGACGCACCCGGATGGCCCGCTCCCGTGGTACGCGCGACCGCCGGGCCGATCGCCCACCCTGCCGGATGGTGGGCGGAACAGCCGTGCGACCACCCCCTTTTCTGGCGGACGGTGCAACGCCTGCCGTGAAAGGATGTGGGTATTCCGGTGGGTATTCCTGTGAGTTTCGCGTGGCGCGCGCTCGGTGCACCCGCTATCCTGTGGGGAGCGGCGCCGATGGGCGTGCCGCAGGCGGGCCGTGGGGCGTGGCCAGGGGGCCACCCCAGCGGACAAGGAGGATGCGGGATGACGGCACAGCACGAGACGACAGCAGGAGTACCGGCAGTCGCGGTAGTATCGGAGGAATCAGCAGCGCCGGTGACGCGCGCCGGTCTGGGCCGCCGTGGGCTGATCGCGGCGGCGGCGGCCTTCGTGGCGGGGCTGGCGGCACGGGGGGCGGGGGAGCCGGAGCGCGTGTCGGCGAACGGCGGCACCTGGACGATGCCCTACGACAGCGGGATCCAGAACACCGTGTTCACCCTCGCAACATTCCAGAATAGTGGCACCGGCACCGCTATGTACGGGAGCAGCGGCGGCCATGGCGTCTTAGGGAATACGAATGCCGCTCTCAACTCCGGCTATGCGGGGGTCCTCGGAGTCGGCAACGGCTCGGGCACCTACGGCGTCTACGGCAGCAACACCAGCGGCGGCCCGGGGGTGTACGGGAACAGCACCAGCGACAGCGGGGTGTATGGGAACAGCAGCAGCTATCGCGGGGTGTTTGGGAACAGCACCAGCGGCATTGGGGTGTACGGCAATACCAACGCGCACCCGCCCGCGAGCAATCTGCCCGCCGCCTCGGGCGTCCACGGGCTCGGCAACGGCGCGACCACCGCCGGTGTCTACGGCAATGACGTCGGCGCCGGCGTCGGCGTCTACGGCGTCTCGACCACCAACGTCGGTGTCTTCGGTGTCTCCGGCGGTGGCAGCGGCCAGCCCTACGGCGTCGTCGGCGCCGTCAACAGCGCCCCCGGCTTCGGCCTCTTCGGTGTCACCAACGTCGCCGGTACCGTCGGCTT
>JBBSII010000609.1:0-3132 GCA_038232175.1 Thermomicrobiales bacterium | reverse complement strand
TGTCCGAACAGCATGTCCACGGCTTCTTTCCATGCGTCCCCACGCATCATCACGCGCGATGAATGGCTCGGCGACTGCGATTACTCGTTGAGTCTATCATAAACCAGTACCGTAGGAGAACGTACACACGCACTCAAGAGCCGAGGCGGGGGACCGGGTCGGCGTTGCGCGGCGCGAAGTTCATCCAGCGTTGATGGACCGACTGCCATGTCGTGACATGCTTCCAGAACGGCACTTCACCGGGCGGCACACCGCCGAGCTGCTCGTCGGGCGAGAGGATGCGATACCGCGCGAAGAGCCAGCCGTCATTGCCGAACGCTTCCAGATACTCCACGCGCGGGTCAGGTTGATCGAGGCCGAACCGCGTCGCCCACCATTCGGCCATCCCTTCCGGCAGGCGGCCACCGGGGAGCGCCGGGAGATGGAAAGCGAGGGTCGCGTAGCGCGCGCCGGCATCGGTGATGTGCAGGGCGGCGCCAACGGCGTCGAACGGCAGGTACGCTGCATCGAGCGCGGGCGCGGTCGCATCGCGGTATCCGTCCGACCCGGCCCGATAGACGACGAGCGCCTCCACGTCACTGATCCCCGCGATCAGCCCATGAAAGAACGGGTCCGCGTCGAGGCTGACGCTCTCCGACCCGAACGCCGCGAGCACATCCGGCGCGTGGGCCGCGTCGTGCGTGCTCACCAGCGTCGCTGGGGTCACGACGAGCGCGGCGGCGTTCGGGTCGAGCAGCGCGGGCAACGCGCCCGCTGCGTTCGCGCCCCGTCGATACACCAGCGGGCCGGTTGCCTGCGGTGGCGATGTGGTGAACCCGAGCGGCGACAACGATGCACCAGTCGTCTTCGGGCGATCATCGCGCGCGGGCGTCGTGACGAGGCGCGTGATCGGCTGCGCGCCAGGGCCATCGAGCGACGCCTGCCAGCGAATCGTCGCGGCATCCACACCGAGCGGACCGAGGGCCGCGCCGGCCGCCACTGTGCTCGGTGGCACGAGCCAGCCGTCGAGCATCGCCACGCCGCGCGCGTGGGGGTCTTTCGTCCACTCGGTCGCCGGGATGTCGCCGAGGGCCGCCCGCGCGCGCAGACGCTCCCAGTCGTTAAAGGCGAACTGACGCCACGGCACCGTCGCGGGGACGCGCGGGAGAAGGACGATTGCCTCCTCGATGTGCGTGCGGATCGGTGCGGTCGGTGGCTTCGGCTTCGCGCCGCATCCCGACAGCAGCATCAGCCCGAGGAGCACCAACATCACCCCACGCAGCCGCATGATCCGGCAGGGGAGAGATGGCGACGGCAGGGCGTAATGCCCTGCCGTCCATTGCTGTTTTCGTGTTATTCGGTTCATCGAACCGCGCACGAACGCTCCTTATCGCTGCGGCGGGGGCGGCGGATTGCCGTACCCACCGGCCCCGCCGGGTGGCAGGCCATAGCCTCCGGGTGGGGGGGGCGGTTGACCGCTGCCGCCCTGCTGCGGTGGCTGACCATAGCCACCTTGCTGGGGCGGCGGTGCACCGTAGCCACCACCGAGTGGCGGCGCGCCATAGCCACCTTGCTGGGGCGGCGGCTGGCCGTAGCCGCCGGGGGGCGGAGGCTGACCATAGCCGCCCTGCTGCGGCGGTTGCTGGCCACCATAGTAGTTGCTGGAGAAGGGTTGCGGCCCACGGTTCGCGGCGAGCGCGCCGCTGCCGCCACCAAACGAGACCGCGTCATCACCGGGGACGATCCTCTGCTTCATCAGCCCACCCGCGACGATCACGAGGCCGAAGATCAGCAGCAGAAAGAAGCCAAATCCCGGGCTGATGGAAACCCCTGATCCGCTTCCGTATTGGCTGGATGCATCAAGAAAGGCGATGACGGTCAGGAGCACGAGGCCACCGCCCGCCCCCGCATAAATCCACCCCTTGTATGTCTTGAACTGGGGCAAGAGATTCAGCGTGAAGAGGATGTACGCGACGATGGGGGCCAGGAACAGAATAACTTCGAGAAAGTCCCAGACCCCTCGGGTCGAGTTCCAGCTGTTGCACGCATTACCTCGGCCTTTGCACAGATCACCGTTGTTGAGGCCGGGAATGGTCGTGCCGAGCGTAATCTTGACCGCCACCTCTTTGAAATATTTCGCGATCCAGAACAACAACGCCCCGCCGATCGCGAGCAGGTCGCCGAGGCGTAAATCGCCGATGAGTGCGTTGATATCGAATGAAACCGCCCGCGACGCAGGGCCTGGATACGCGGGTGGCGGCGCGCCATACCCGCCTTGCTGCGGCGGCGGCCCGTAGCCGGGTTGCTGGCCCGGTGGCGGCGCGCCGTAGCCGCCTTGCTGCGGCGGCGGGGCGCCATACCCACTTTGCTGCGGTGGGGGCTGACCGTAGCCGCCCCGTTGCGGGGGAGGAGCGCCATAGCCACCCTGTTGCGGCGGCGGCGGGGGCTGACCATAGCCGCCCTGCGATGGCGGCGGTGCGCCGTACCCCTGTGGCGGGGCTGGAGGCTGGCCGTAGCCACCCTGCGGCGGTGGCGGCGGTGGCGGTGCGCCGTAGCCACCTTGACCACCCGGACCGCCCGGTGGCTGCCCGTAGCCGCCCTGACCGCCAGGCGGTTGCCCCCCTGGTGGCCCCCCGAGCCGGGTTCGCTCGTCGTCACTCATTGCCGGTGCCTCCCTCCATGCGCGCTGTTGCGCCGCCCCTCACTGCCCCGCATGCCGCTCGTTCCGATCACACGGGTGGTTCGCTCAACGACGGTGGAGTGACAAAGTATTCCACCGCGATCATGCGACCACCGAGCGTGTACGACGAGAGTACGGACGACGACAGTGTACGCGCCGCCATACCGCACGTCAACGCAACGATTTCCGACGCCAACGATTCTTCGCCGCCAATGGGAGGACGCCCGGAATGACCTGATGGTTCTCGCCACATTCAGGGCTTATTCAAAGTCGGCAGATGAGGCGTGAGCGAAAAGAGTCGGTGTGCATTGTTCACGTCCCAGTCATTCCCTTTCTCACACACCTTCGGAGAATCGGGTCAAGTCCCTGAAGTTCTGTACTTTCCTCCACGCACCTTCATTAGCCGACGAGAGCCATCAGCGCCTCCTGACGGAAGACCGGCGGCGACTCGGTCATGTCGAGATACTGCCATC
>JBBSII010000608.1:0-3141 GCA_038232175.1 Thermomicrobiales bacterium | reverse complement strand
TTATATCGAGGCGCTGTACCGCATCATGGACGACCTCGCGGAGATGCCGCGCATGAGCTTCGGCGAGGCGGGGCAGGCGCGGAGTGGGATCGCGCTTCAGGTGCAACTACAACCCGTCGTGCAGAAGACGAACCGCAAGCGACTCGTCTGGGGCGCGGTGATCGAGCGCCGCGCCGAACTCGCGCTCCGCCTGCTGCTGCAGCGTGGCTACCTCGACCTCGGCGCGTACGCGCTCGAAGACTTCACCCTCCGCGCGGTGTGGGCGCCGGTGATACCGATAGCAAGTGGGCAGTAACGAGTAGCGAGTAACGAGTAACGAGAAAGAACCAACTCCTCGTTACTCGCTACTCGTTACTCGTTACTCGTTACTTGCGACTGAAAGGAGCAACCCCATGTATACCCGGCTCGATCTGCGAAACCTCGTGCGTCGGGAGGTGCAGGATACGGGCACGCCGCCGTTCTGGAGCGACGCGCAGGTGAACGACGATCTGCAAGCGGCGTTTCAGGCGTACTCGCAGTATTTCCCGAACGCGACGGTGACTGCCGTGACAAGCGGCGCGAACCAGACGGCGATTGCGCTCGGCGCAATGACCATCGGCGTGTCGGCGGTCGTCGTCGATGGCGTGACGGTGCCGCAGGCGCCCGATCAGGCGACCCTCTACGAACCCGCCTTCCGCAATCAAGTCTCGCAGACCGTCGTGCAACCCGTCACGCCCTATGGGGCCGCCGCGACGCATGGGCAGGCGTGGGCGGTTTTCGGCGGGGCGGTGAACTTCCGCTACGCCCTCGCGGCGGGCCGCGCGATCACGGTTTATGCCGCGCTGGCGCATGTGCTCCCCGCCGATGACGTGACGGCGGTCACGATCCCGGATGGCGACAGCGAACTGCCCGTGCTCTACGCCTGCGACCGCCTCATCCGTTCGGCGCACACGGACGCGGTCAAGCGCGGCGTGCCCGGCGCGTGGGCGGAGGCGCGGGACGATGGCGGCTACCTTCTGCGGTATCGGGCCGCCGTCTGGATGCGCCGGAACCACATCGTCAGCCGCACGGTGCAGGCGCTTCAGTAGGGAAGTGCTGAGTGCTGAGATGCTACCAGGGTATCAGGAAAGGAGGGTGAACGATGCCGCAGACGCATGATGTCATGCTGGATGGTGCGGGGTATATGCTCGTGCCGGGCAGTTACGGATACGAGGTGCAGGGCGCGGCGGCGCAGGCGGTGCGGGCGGGCGTGCCGTCGTTCGCGCAGGCGTATGGGAGGGGTGATCTCGCTCCCACAGTGATCGACCGGGACGCGGCGCGGTGGACGACGGTGGGGATGCAGCCGGTGCAGCCCGGCGTCGGCGTTGAACCGGGGCGGCTGATCCTGGCGGCGGGTGAGATTGTGCAGACGCTCGGCGGCATCGGGTTGTTCGATGCCAACTCGCAGGCGATCATCTACGCGGGAGAGATATATTTCTCCATCGGCGCGCTGCTGTACAAGGTGACGCGCGCGGGGGGCAACTACAGCGGCTTCTCGTTCATCGGGGCCGCTGCGGGCGTCGTGACGAGCATGGCGGTGATCAACAACCTCTTGTTCATGGCGACGACAGGCGCGAGCATGAGCAACTACGCAGGCTCTGGCGCGATCGCCAATAGCCCGGCGGTGCAGGCGCAGGTGATCTGGCAGTACGCGCAGGGCATCTGGCGCTCGAAGGGCAACGACCCGACGACGATCAGCGGCAGCATCGACGGCGGCGCGACGTGGACGCAGTGGCAACTCGACTCGGCGGTGCGCGCGGTGGTGCTGTGGCATGGCCGGGCAACGGGCGGCGGCGTGATGCTGATCGCGACGAATTTCATGCTCTGGGAACTGGCGGGGCAGTGGGGCGGGTCGCCTGCGGCATTCACCGGCACAGTCTCGCCCATCTACACCGGGCTTGGCGGCGGCAACACCGACGATTTCAAGTGGCTGGTGATGTACCAGGGGCGCGCGTATACCTGGTACGCGGGGACGGTGCAGCGGTGGGACGGGTCGCGGATGGAGCTGGTCGCCGGCGCACCACGTGGCACGACGCAGGGCGCGTGCGTCGCTGGTGGGCTGCTCTGCGTCTCGACGCTCGACCCGGCGACGGGCTACGTTTCCATCGGTTGCTACGACGGCGTGCGCTGGTTCACGCTGGCGCGGGGCAACACGCGCATGTGGGCGAACCTTGCAGGGACGGGCGGCATTATCGGGGATGGGACACTCCTTGCCCTCAATCAAGCGAGCGTGATGTTTTCGCGGTGGGCCTTGCCGCTGATCGGGTTCACCGCCACACCGGTCGCGTCCGGCGGCGTGACGGTCGGGCCGCTCGACGCGGGGCAGGGCGACGCGATCAAGACGTGGACGCAGGTGGTGATCGATTGGTCGCTGGCGGCATATCCGAGCCAGCGACCGCCCCCGGCGAACCCCGGCGGCACGCTCCTCGTTGAGACGAGCGTGGACGACGGTGCGACGTGGACGACACAGGGGACGGTCACAGTGGCGGCGGGCGCGACGGGCAAGCAGGAGATCGTCGCGCTCGGCGCGGCGGGCATCGAGGCGCAACGGCTGCTCGCGCGCGTGACGTGGACGCCGACGAGCACGTACGCGGCATTCCAGATCGACGGCGTGTGGGCAGCGGGGTGGATCATCGCCGACGCACCGCACCGCGAGACGTGGCGGATAGTGGTGAAAGTGAGCGATAAACTTGTTCGGCGCGATGGATCGGTGGACGCGCGCTCCGGCGAGACGATGCTGCGAGCGCTCCGCGCGCTGGCGCAGACGGGGCGCACGGCGGCGTTCCAGGACATCGACACCGATCTTGCCCCTGCCACCCGCACCGTCCGCGTGCAGCAACTGACCGAGCAGGAGCGCAAAGGCGACGGTATCCACTTCCTCGAATCGCGCGTCACCCTCACGCTCGTCGCGGTCGCTTGAGGAGGAATAAGGACTGAGGACTAATAGCTTATCCCGAAACCGATAAACAAGGTGCGTTAATAGTTGTGGAAAGGACTCATAAAAGGCACGCACCAAGCCTTGGGAAGTTAGTGATGCACTCTGGGAGCGCGTCGCGCCCCTCGTTCCTCCCGCGCCCTCCCATGCCAAAGGCGGTCGTCCCCGCGTCGCCGATCGTCCGATCT
>JBBSII010000607.1:0-3144 GCA_038232175.1 Thermomicrobiales bacterium | reverse complement strand
TACCGCTGATGATCGGCTCGCCGTAGAGGATTGCTGTGTCGTGGATGATTGTCCGCGCGGGTTTGGTAGTAACCATCATCGTGTCCTCGCTCGATCAGTTCGCTCCGTACAGTATAGCGGACAGCGTGCACCACCGCGCCCTGTCGCGATAAGGTGACGAGGTTGTGGCGAAAACAGGCGAACGATGATCGGAGGAAACGCATGTATCTCGGAGAACAACTGCCGAACCCGTCCGACGCGCGGCTGACGCTCACGGCGCAACTCGGTGTGGAGCATCTCGCCGTCGAGATGGGCCGTGACCTCGACGACGCGAGCGACACGGGGCGGTGGGATGTCGGGTACACCGGCATGATCTGCCCCGACCACGTCCCGGTCTCCGATGTGGACCCGGACAAGGAGCGGCAGTTCGCCTTCTGCCTCGGCTACATCAAGGCGCTCTTGCAGGTCGTGGAGGCGGAGATGTAGGGGCGGACGGTGGGCAGAATATGCCCCTCCATTTTGATCTACACCGCCAGTGCATCCCAGCAGGCGCGGGTGAGGCGCGCGATCGTTTGCTGCGCCGCCGCCGCGCCCGGCATCCCGTCCGGCATCTCCACTGGCACGTGCTCGGTGTAGGCGGTCAGGATGAAGCGCGACTCGTCGCCCTGGAAGACGATCCCGGCGTCGTTGTAGTTGCGCGCGCCGGTGCCCGTCTTATGCGCGACCTTCGTGCCGGTGGGGAGCAGGGCGGGCATCCGCGCGTTCAATTTCTGCCAAATGAAGATATCCATCGCCAACCGGCAGAGTGCGGGCGTGCATCCGAGCCGAGCCGCCGCGTCCGCGTCCCGCGTGCCCACGAGGATGTGTTCGAGCAGCAGGCCGACATCGGCGGGCGTCGTCGCGTTCGTCGCATCGACGGGATGGTCGCGGCGCAGGCCACCCGGCGGCATCCCGTGGCGGTGCATCGTGCCGCGCATCCCGATGGACTGGCAGAGCGCGTTGACGCGATCCAGCCCGACCATCGCCGCGACCGTCCCCGTGCAGACATTGTCGCTGACGATAATCATCATCACCAGCGCGTCCTGGAACTGGATCGTGAACCCCGGCTGGAAGTGCTGGAAGCAGCCGCTCGTCGTCTCCTGGTACTTCGCCGTGATCGTCACCGGCTGGTCGAGCGCGAATTCGCCCGCATTCACCCCCTGGAGCGCGGTCATCAGGATGGCAATCTTCCGCGTGCTGGCGGATGGCACGACGGTGTGCCCGTGTCGGTCGGCGCTCGCGCCCGTCCGCATATCCTTGAAGTACCAGCCGGTATGGAACGGTTGCGCGTCGCACAGGTCGTTGAGTTGCCGGATAAGGGCGTCCATTTTCCTAACCCCCAAACCCCTTCCCTTCGAGGGAAGGGGTGAAAAATGCGGTGACGCCTCGCTACGCGGTGGCGACCGCCGCGATGCCCGCTGTTGCGATGGCGCGGTTGAGGATGTTCCCTTCCTCCGCGAGCGTGTCCTTGAGGCGGCGCAGTTGCTCGTCCAATCGCTCGGAGAGTTCACCGAAGACGACCGCCGACTGGCGCGTTGGGACGGCGTCGGCGCTATCGACGGCGTCGAAGAGGGCGTTGAATTTCTCCTGCAAGCCGATGGGGAAGAGCATCGGGCTTTTCGATTGCACGTCGATCAGTGCGCGCTCGATGGAGCCGAGTTCGTCCTTCAGCGCCGTTGCCGCCGTGCGGATCGCGTCGGCGCTTCCCCCGTCGTCGCCCGTGTCGATGCGGCCCTCCCACCCCGCGACCTGCCCGTGCACCGTGCGGATGCGGTTAACGGCGCGGTGCGTCTCGGAGAGGCGGTCGCGAATCTGGAGGAGCAGATCGTGCTGCGCCTGCAACTCCGCTGCGCTCGCCGTGATGCGCGGGTCCGGCGTGATCGTGACAGGCTGCGTCATCGTCTCCCCGTTGACCGTCAGTTCGACGGTGTATGCGCCGGGGAGGACCATCGGGCCGGTGGCTCGCTCCCAGACATTCAGGTCCGGCGCGTCGATCTCCGGCGTACCGGCGTGGCGCATATCCCAGACGAGGCGGTTGATGCCTGGCTGAGTGGGGCAGGACTGAGGACTGAGGACTGAGGACTGAGCATTCTCGCTCGAATAGGAGCGGATCACCGCGCCGGATCGGTCTTTGATGGTCACGGTAATGCCACCCTGCGATTGTCCGGGCAAGTAGTATTGGATGATGACGCCGTTGGGTGGGTTCGCTCCGGCGTTGACATACTCCTTGCGTGTTGTGCCATCCGGCCTCTTGGCGGTCGTGTATGAGACGACGCTGGTCGCTGCGTGGGCATGGTTCACCATCCCCGCGACCGGGTCGCCACCGAAGCCCTGATAGATACGTACCCGCACTGTGGGGCGCGGCGCGAAGAGGTATGCGGCATCGCCGCCCACCCCCGCCGCGAGTTGCCGGAAGGGCGTCACGTCATCGAGGATCCAGAAGGCCCGCCCGTGCGTCGCGACGACCATATCCGGGCCCTTGATGATGAGGTCGTGGATCGGCACGACGGGCATGCTGCCCAAAGGGCCCCCGCCGCCGAGGCGCCGCCAGTTGCCGCCGTCGTCGAAGGAGACGTAGATGCCCGTCTCCGTGCCCGCGTAGAGCAACCCGCGCCGCTCCGGGTCCTCGCGGATGACGCGCGTGAAGTCGCCCGCCGGGATGCCGTTCGTGATTGCCGTCCACGTCTTGCCGGAGTCGGTCGTCTTGTACAGGTAGGGCGTCGTGTCGTCGTGCTTGTAGCGCGTCGCGGCGACATAGGCGGTGGCGGGATCGTGGGGTGACGGTTCGATGATCGAGATCAGCGCCCACTCCGGCAAGTCGGGCGGCGTGACATTCGTCCACGTCTTGCCGTCGTCCTCGGAGCGGTGCACGAGGCCGTCGTCGCTCCCCGCCCAGAAGACGCCCGCCGTATGGGGTGATTCGACGAGCGCGAAGATGGTGCAGTAGACCTCCGCGCCGGTGTTATCCCGCGTGATCGGGCCGCCGGAGGATTGCAGTTTCGTCGGGTCGTTGCGCGTCAGGTCGGGGCTGATCGGCTCCCACGCGGTGCCGAGGTCGGTGGATCGGAAGACGCAGTTGCCTGCAACGTAGAGCGTGTTCGGGTCATGGCGCGAGAAGAAGATCGG
>JBBSII010000606.1:0-3145 GCA_038232175.1 Thermomicrobiales bacterium | reverse complement strand
CGCGCGGCGAACCAGTTGATCGTCACCGCGCCGCTCGGCGGGACGTTCGGGGTCGTCTGCGCCGCGCCGGAGGTGCCCGTCGTCGCGGCGGGCGCGACAGCGGAACCGGTTGTGGTCGTCGCCGCCGGTGCTGTGGTCGCCGCGCCCGCTGCGGTTGTTGCAGCGGGCGGCTTTGTCGCCGCCGTGGTCGCCGCGCCGGACGCGGTCGTGGCCGCGCCCGATGCCGTCGTGGCGGCCTTCGGCGCTTCGGTCGCGCTGCTGCCACCGCACGCCGCGAGGATCGCGGTGCCTGCCGATACCGCCGCGCCGAGCAGGAAATTGCGGCGGCTGAGCGATTTCTTCCCAAACTCCATGCTCTTGTCGTTACTGCTCACGTCCGGTGCTCCTTTGTGTATCACACGAAACGACGAACTACGCACATGCTTGACGAAAATGACGGTCGCGTACGCTGTCGGCTACCTCCTTGTGCCACACGGGGGAAATTCTGCGCGCGCACGTCCGATTGGCAATGCGTCGGCGGCCGGGAGAGACGGCGGCAAAGAACGTCGATAGGGCGGTGGCGCGCGAAAATCCTTCGTTGTTGCATTACCACGGAGCATAGTCCGCACGTACGTCAATGTCAATACCACCAAAAGTCGTTGCCATCGGCGATGCATGTCACGCAGAAAGCAAACAGCACGAGGTGGGAGGTTGCGAGCGCGATCGTATGATCTCGGCACCCCTCGATTACTGCTGCGGCTGCGGAAAGAGCGAGAAGTGCGTGTGCGTCGCCAACCAGACGCCGTCGCGGTGGGCGAAGGTGAACGTCGCGCGGCCCGGACGCGGGAAGGGCGTCCCATCGGGGCGGAAGCCGCGCGACTGCCACGTGACGACCGCCCACGCGGTGTCGCCGTCCCGATGCCAGTGGAGCGCGTCGAGGTCGAACGCGAACCCCTCAATCGTCGGCCAGATGTGCCGCCACTGCTGCGCGACCAGCGCGTCCCGCCCCGTGACCATGTTCGCTTTCGTACCGAAGGAGACGACATCCTCCGCGATCATCGGGCGCGCGCCGTCGAAGTCCCGCGCGCGGACATGCCCCGCGAACCGCTCAAGCCATGCGTAGAGTGCCGCACCGGTCGCGTCGTTCATCGTCGTACCTCCTGTGGCATAGGCGTCGCTGCCCGTTGCGCGGTTGTCTTCCGGTCCGTCGCGACCGTCGTGAGCAGGCGGAGCAGCCGATCCGCCGATTGCGCGTCGATGCCGCGCGCGGCGTCGGGGAGGGGGAACTGGAGCGAGTGCGGCGGCAGGGTCGCGTCGCCGTAGCGATCCGCCATCGGCAGCCACCCCTCGCCTTCGAGCAGCATGCAGGCGGCGAAGGTCTCCGCCGTGCCGGTGATGCGGAACAAACCGATGGGGCGGTTTTCCTGCTCGTCGATCAGCATGAACTGCACGCCGTCGCTGACCCCGTGCACCCGCCCAAGTGGGAGCGTGCAGATGATCTCGCCGTGCCCGTTGCGGTGGCAACGTCGTAGTGTCGCCGCCTGCCGCTCGAACTGCTCGCTGGCGATGATCGCCTGCAGTATCTGCGCGAGGCGCTGGATCGGTGCGGCCTCGGCGGCGCGTCGTGCCTGCTCGGCTTCCCGCTCCTGTTCCCGCTCGCGCTCGTACCGGGCGGCGAGGGTGCGTTCCGCGTCGGCCTGCGAGCCGGCCAGCAGGTTTTCGAGGTTGTCCACCTTCGTTAGCAGGTGCTCGTTCCGCTCGACAATACCCGCCAATGGGCGGACGCGCGCGCCGATCCACCCCGTCACGGAGCGCGAGAAGGCCTGGTAGAGCGCGAACGCGAGCGCGACGCCGAGCACGACGCCCTGCACGAGCCACCGGTGGCTGCGAATCTCGCTGTCCCACCCCAACCCGCTGACGGTCGAGATCAGCACGACATTGAAGAAGAATTCGATGCCGAGGAACCAGCCGAGGAACTGCACCCACCGGCGGGGGGTCTTCGTCAGCCGATGCCAGCCGATGTCGCTCATGAGGGTTTCTCCTCGTCGCGTTAGAAATCCTCGATGAACCCGGTTTCGGGGCGGGCATCGTCGCCTGCGGCGGTGTGCCATTGCTCGATGATCGCGGGCGCGTCGGCGATGCGGTCGAGCGTCGCGTCCGGCGTCTCCGCGCCGTCGAGCGCGGCATTGTCCGGGTTGGCCGCGCCGTGCACGAGGATGCCACGCATCCCCGCCGCGTGCGCCCCCGCGATGTCCGCTGCCATGCCGTCCCCGACGACGACAATTGTCGCGGGGTCGAGGTGCCACTCCGCCGCGACGGAGACGAAGAGACGCGGGTCGGGCTTGCGCGCGCCGACGAGCGCCGAACTCATCACCGGGCTGAAGAATGGGCGCAGGCCGATCCGCGCAACCACCTCTTCGAGGAAGAGATGCGACGGCGCGTTCGAGACGACCGCGAGGCGGAACCCCTCCGTGTTGAGCGCTTCCACCGCGTCGAATGCGCCGGGCAGCGCCTCCCATTTCTCAATCTCGGGCGCGAGGTAAACCCGCGTCGCTTCCGCCATCTGCGCGTCGGTGAGCGTGTGGCCGAACGCCTGGAGCGTCGTGGCCAGCACCACCTCCACCGAGATTTCGCGCGGGTTGCCGCCGTTGCGCCGCCGTTCTGCCTCGGTCGAAGCGCGCAGTTGCCGTGCGAAACCGTCCGGGGGAATCGTGATGCCCGTTTTCGCGAGATGCGCGTGCAGCGCGCGCGCGCCCGCTTCCCACGCTGCGTGCAGCTCCTCCCGCGTCCCCGTGAAGGTGGCGAGCGTGCCCATCAGATCAAAAATGACTCCGTAGACCGGTCCCGTCCGCACGCGCGCTCCCCACTTCCCTACGTCCGCAGTGTACACGATTCCGCCCGCGCACAACCGCCACGGGGCGATGGGACAAACCGGATCGACGCAGAGGACACAGAGACACAAAGGACGCAAAGAAGAACAGGGAGATTGGAAGGACAAAATTCTTCTCACTCCCTTCCCCCCTCTGCGTCTTTGCGGTTCTCCCCGGTTTCTCTCGCTGCCGCGAGGCAGCGAGGTGCTAGATCGAGAGTCGCTTGAAGATCGGGCCGGGGATCGCGCGGATGATGAGCATGATGTACCGCCAGAACCACGGCGTGTAGATGACAT
>JBBSII010000605.1:0-3157 GCA_038232175.1 Thermomicrobiales bacterium | reverse complement strand
GGGGCGGTGGTACACTCCGGCGGATGGGATGGATGGCGCACAGTGAAGGAGCAGCGCGATGGAGAAGCGGCGACTGGGCCGGACGGGCCACATGAGCACGATCGTGGCGTTCGGCGGCGCGGCGATTGGGAAGGTGTCGCAAGAGATCGCGGATGTCGCGATCAAGGACGCCCTCGACCACGGCGTCAACCACTTCGATGTCGCCCCGACATACGGCGACGCCGAACTGCGCCTCGCGCCGTGGATGAAGGAAATTCGCGACCAGATTTTCCTCGGCTGCAAGACGACCGAGCGCACGAAGGACGGCGCGCAACGGTCGATCCACGCCTCGCTGGAGCGGCTCGGCGTGGAGACGTTCGACCTCTTCCAGTTCCACTCCGTCGGCACGATGGAGAAACTGGAGCAGTGCCTCGGGCCGGGCGGCGCGGTGGAGTCGGTCGTGGAGGCGCGGGATGCGGGCTTGTTCAAGTACATCGGCATCACGGGGCACGGCCTCGACGCGCCGAAAGTCCACGCGGAGGCGCTACGCCGCTTCCCCTTCGACACGGTGATGTTCCCCCTGAACTTCGTGCTGTACACCAACGTGCCGGAGTATCGGCGGGATTACGAGGCGTTGCTCGCGCTCTGTCAGCAGCAGGACGTCGGCATTCACATCATCAAGACGCTGGCGAAAGCGCCGTGGAACGGGCGGGAGCGCCCCCCGACGACGCCGTGGTATGAGCCGCTGACCGATCAGGAGACGATTGATCGCGCGGTCGCGTTCAACGCAGCGCAACCGATCCACACACTCTGCTCCTCGGCGGACGTGACGGTGATCCCGAAGATGCTCGACGCGGCGGAACGCTACCAATCCGTCCCCGCCGATGCCCTCAGCGCTCTCATCGCCAGCGCCCCGATGTACGAGCACGTCTTCGGGGCGGACAGCATTCCCTGGTAGGGGAAGAAGCCAGGGTAGGGGAAGAAACCAGAAGCCAGAAACCGGAAAGCGGAAAGCGGAAACCGGAGGCTAGATGTTGGAGTGATAGGGAAAGAGGAGCGACACGTCTTTCTGGTTTCTGGCTTCTATCTCCTGAGGAGGAATCATGCACCCCAGCACGCTCGCGCTCCTGCGCGCGCCGGACGCGCCGAACGGGTCGTCGCTCTCGCTGACGGAGAGCCGGGCGCAGCAGCGCGGCGAGATCGTCACGGGGACAGCGTGCGCGACGGATGGCGGGTGCTACCCGATCCGCGACGGCATCCTCGACCTGCTGCCGGAGTCGATCCCGCTCTCCCCGGCGCAGCGGTCGAACCTCGTCTGGCCGACCGCGCGGTTCTACGAGCAGGTCTGGCGCGTGCGCTCGCTCTCCGCCCTCGCCGGTGAGGGCTTCCCGGTGGGGCGGGAGATCGCGCTTATCAACCAGTGGCTGCGGCCGGAGCGCGGCGGCGTCTTCGTCGATGTTGGCACGTCGCACGGGTTGTACGCGCGCAACATCGCCGCGCAACTGCGCGAGAACGCGGTGACGGGGACGATCCTCGCGCTCGATATCGCACTGCCGATGCTCCACCGCGCGCGGGAACTCGTGCAGGCGAAGGGGTACACGACGATTGACCTCCTGCGGGCGCGGGCGCAGGCGCTGCCGGTGCCGGATGGGAGCGTCGATGGCGTCGTCAATGGCGGCACCTTTAACGAGATGGGGGAGCAGGTGGAGGCGCTCGCCGAGGTGCGCCGCGTGCTGAAGCCGGGTGGCTGCTTCGTCTGCATGAGCATCCTCGGCGGGAGGACGCGCGCGGGCCGCGCAGTGCAGCGCGCCCTCCGCGCCAGTTCCGGTATCATCTTCCCGACCGTGGATGAGACGAACGCGCTCTACGCGGGCGCGGGCCTCGCTATCACCGATCAGGAACGGTACGGCGTTGTCCTCTTCACCCGCGCGGTAGGGAAGGACTGAGGACTGAGGGGAAGTAACGAGTAACGAGTGGAAAACACTGGGAACAGGGCACGAGCGAGGAACTCTTCTTGTTACTTGTTACTCGTTACTTCCCTCGTGAAGGGAGCGATGAGCATGGGTGTGAGCGAGCAGGCGCTTCGGGATGCGGTTTCTCTGGACAATCTCACGCGGCACAACACGGAGATCGCGAAGGGCGTGCGCCTCTCCGGCAGCGCGGACGAGGCGGAGGCGTTCGCGTACATCGCGGAGCAGTGTCGCGCGTATGGCATGGCGGTGCAGCAGTACGCGGTCGATGCGTACGTCAGTTTGCCGGGCGCGGCGTCGCTCGCGGTCGCGTTGCCGACGGGGCGGGGGATCGCGTGCATCACGCACTCCTTCTCGCTGGCGACGGGGCCGGAGGGACTGACCGCGCCGCTCGTCCCCGTCAACAAGGGGACGGCGGCGGACTACGCGGGCGTTAATGCGCGCGGCGCGATTGTGCTGGTCGATGGGCTGGCGATGCCCGCCGTCGCGCACGCTGCCAATAATGCCGGGGCGGCGGGGATGATCTGCGCCAACCCCGAGGGACTGCACGAGATGATTATCTCGCCCGTCTGGGGCACGCCGACGCCGGAAACCGCGCCCCACCTGCCGCAGGTCGTCGCCGTCTCGGTCCGTCGCGAGGATGGGGACGCACTGAAGGAAATGCTGGCGCGTGGCCCGGTGCGCGTGCGGCTCCAGACGGAGGTTGAAACTGGGTGGCGGCCCATCCCGACGCTTACCGCCGAGATTCCCGGCGCGCAGGAGGATCGCTTCGTCCTCCTGAGCGGGCACGTCGATTCGTGGCATTACGGTGCGATGGACAACGCGAGCGCGAACGCGACGATGCTGGAAATCGGGCGCATCTTCGGTGAGCATCGGGACGAACTTCGGCGCGGATTGCGGCTCGCATTCTGGTCCGGGCACTCGCACGCCCGGTACGGCGCGTCCGCGTGGTACGCCGATCATTTCTGGGCGGACCTGCACGAGCGGTGCGTCTGCCACGTCAACGCGGAATCGACGGGCGGCATGGGCGCGAGCGACCTCACGGGCGTGGGGTGCATGGCGGAGACGTGGCAGTGCGCGGCGGGGCCGATCCGCGACGTGGCAGGGCAGGAACTGCACTACCGCCGGATGGCGCGCAACAGCGACCAGTCGTTCACCGGCGTTGGCGTCCCGTCCGTGCTCAGCGGCCTCGCGGCGCAACCGGGGGG
>JBBSII010000604.1:0-3163 GCA_038232175.1 Thermomicrobiales bacterium | reverse complement strand
TCCCGGATCAGACGGGTCAGGCCTCCCCATGTCGCGTCGCTGATGCGCGCCCTTCGCGCACGACCGCCCCACACCGCCCGTTGGCTCTCCGGGTCGGTCGCATGGGCTGTCGTGCCGGGCTCCTGCATCACGAGTCGGGGATGGATATCGACCAGTCGGCGGCTAACCTGATGCTGCCAGTCCCGGCGTTGATTCGCGACATGCCGCGTCGCACGCGCGAACCGTCGGCGTGCCCGCCGCCGATTGCCGCTGCCAGGCTGTGTGCGGCGGATCGCGCGCTTAAGGCAGCGGAGTTTCCGCTCCGACCGACTGACGTACCGCGACTCGTTGACGGTCTCGCCGGTGGAGAGCGTCATCGTGTGCCCCGGTTCCAGATGCACGCCGATCGCCGAAACCTCGGACGTGTCGGCGTCGGCAAGTGGCACGGTGTAACGGAGCGCCGCCCACCAATCCCCCACGCCGTCACGGAAGTAGCGCGCCGTGGTGGTGGACATCGCGATAGCGCGCCCACCCCGCGCCCGGACCCAGCCGATGCCGGGGATCTTCACGCGGCGCCCGTCGAAGCGCGTCTCGGCAGGGATCTCGAACGATGCGTCGCCCCGTTTCCGTGCCTTGAAGCGGGGGAACCCCGGTCGCTCGCCGCGCTGGACGCGGCGGAACGCGGCGCGATACGCCTTGTCCAGATCGCGCAGCGCGCCGACCTTGACCCGACGCGGGATGTCGGTGAGCCAGACGGTGTCGGGCTGTTGCTGCCGGACGGTCAGGGCACGATTCTGCTCATAGTAGGAGAGCGATGTTTCGTGCGCGGCGAAGTGCGCTTCTCGGGCCGCCAAGGCCCAGTTCCACGTCCAGCGATGCGCGCCCGCATAGTTCTCCAGCTGTCGGCGCTGCGCCGCCGTCGGATAAAGCCGGACGCGCTCGATGCGGTGCGCATTAGCCATCAGGCGCCCCCTTGCGTCCACCGCAGTGCTTGACGGCTCGCTGTGAGCGGATATCCTTCATCCGGTCACCAGCGTGCACACGCGTTACGCGACCATCTTGTGGTCGCTCACGCCGGGACAAACGCGAAGGGGTAAGAAGATGACGCGCAGAAAGTTGGTCCTGTTCACAAACAGCGATCCCGGCATCGATCCCAGGCCCGCCGCGAGCGCCTACCACTTCGCCACCGTCGCGACCGGGGCGGGTCTGGAAGCCGAGGTTCGACTCGCCGGCGATGCGGTCAAGATCGCCTTCCCCGATGGGATCGCCGCCACGCCACACGGCGATGAACTGCGGGAGAAGGTGCGGCAAGGCAGCACCGCCGCCTATCTGGTCTCGTTGTGACCATCCTGCGTAGACACTCGTGGAGTGTCCGACGAGAACATCGCGACGATCGGCGGCATGCAGCGGACACTGGCCGAGATCCTGACCGAGGTGGCCGAAGGCCGCTCGGAACTCATCTACTTCGGCTAGATGTCCGCCGTTAAACAGTCTCATTCGCGATCCGCAGTTGATGATCGGTGAAGCGCGCGAGATTCGCCTGCTGGCGTGGGGTGATCACCTCGCAGACCCAGCCCCAGTGCAGCGATACCCAATCGCCGATCGCGGCCGCATCCGCGAATCCGTGCGCCTCGATCTGCCGCACGGCGCGCATCGGAGCAGGCGGCCCGAGGGCCAGTTTCCCCTCGACAATGAAGAGCGGCGACTGTTCGACGACCAGTTCCGACCCATCGACCTTGACGACTTTACCCCAACTGACGCGACAGTTGTCGATCGTGTGGAGCGAGTTCTCCAGTTGGCCGACCTGGCTGTGCACATCGAAGACGTGGAAATTGTGGTGAGGCCGCGCCCCTGCTGGCGCCTTCCCGAGCACCCAGTCCCGCGTGCGCCCCTGCAACTGGGTGCCGAACCGCTCCAACAGATGATCGTAGAGCTGCCGCACCTCCACATGATTCAAGAGGTCGCTTCCCAGCCAGTAGGCCTCGACAACACGGTCATCGAAGGGGTCGGCGATGCCGTTCGTGCGCGCGATCAGTTGCAGATACGGCAGCGCACCCGTGAACTTCTTCAATAGCGGGCGCAGGCCGTCGTCCACCGTCCGCTCCACGCCGTACTGGAAGATCGTCCGGTTATCATCGCCGCCGCAGTAGCGGAGCTGATTCGGCATGAAGGCGTAGCGGATGAAGCGCAGTTGCCCCGCCAGCGGCGTCGCCTGCGGTTTGAGATCGATCACCGGGTCGCCTCCTCGAGCATCACTTCGAGCTCATCCAGGAAGCGCAGCATGTCCTCCGCCTCATCGGTCGCCATCCGCTCCAGCACCTGCGCCGCGTAGACGACGACGTATTCGCCGACCGCGAGGTCCGTGATGCCATTGACGGCCATCCAGCGCGGCTCGCCATCATAGAAGACTTCCACTTTCCCCTCGGCGACGCGCAGTATTTTCCGTGGAATTGCCTGGCACATGGTGCGCTCCGCTCAGTAACGAGTAGCGAGTAACGAGCCGGAATAACCTCTCGTTACTCGCTACTGCGTCCCCTACAAATGTCAAATGTCGCGACCAGTTTCTTCAAACGAACAACCGCCTCGATGACGCCACGCTCAACCGGCGCGCTCAGGCCCATCCCCAGCTCGTACTGCTTCGGCTGGCAACCGAGGATATAAATGATGCCCGGCAAGACACCAAGGGCCCGCGCGAGGGTGAGCACGCGGGACGGCACCGTCGCGTGCATGTCGGCGAGGAAATCGCGCTGCTGCTCCTCGGGCAACGTCGCGAAGTCCGGCACCTCGGTCTCCAGGAGATACACGGTGCCCGGTTCGCCGCCGCGATCGACCGCATCCACGATGATCAGCGCCTCGTAGCCGTCCATCAACTCCTGCACGAGGCTGATGCCGCCGCTCCCCGGCTCGACGACGCGGACGCCGTCCGGCACCCCCGCCGCGACGAATCGCCGCACGGCAACGATCCCGAAGCCATCGTCCTGACAGAGGTCGTTGCCCATCCCGGCCACGAGCACACGCGGCTTCATGCCGCTGGGACCTCTTCGGTGCCCACGGCGATCTTGATTTCCCCGTCGCGCACCGCGACCGGCAGCACCTCGAGTTTCCCCTCGCCGTCCAGCCGCTTGCCGGTCCGGATATCGTAGCGGCAACCGTGCCAGGGGCAGATCAGCGTCGTGCCCTCAAG
>JBBSII010000603.1:0-3178 GCA_038232175.1 Thermomicrobiales bacterium | reverse complement strand
GAACGCCGTCATCGAGCCGCGGTCGTTCGGGTCCGGGTTCGCCTTGGACTTCACCTTATCCAGCGGCTTGCCCTGCGAATACTCCTGCCAGTAGATCTTGCCGTTCTGGTGCGACTCGACGCGCATGTAATTGGAGAGCGCGTTGACCGCCGATGCGCCGACGCCGTGAAGGCCACCGGAGACCTTGTACCCGCCGCCGCCGAACTTGCCACCGGCGTGGAGGACGGTGTGGATCACTTCGAGCGTGTCCTTGTCCTTCATCTGGTGGTGCCGCCCGACGGGGAAGCCGCGCCCGTTGTCGCGCACCGTCACCGTCTCGTCCTTGCCGATCGAGACGGTGATCGCCGTCGCGTGGCCCGCGAGCGCTTCATCGACGCTGTTGTCGACGATCTCGAAGACGAGGTGGTGCAGCCCCTTCGTATCGGTGTCACCGATGTACATACCGGGGCGGCGGCGCACCGCCTCAAGCCCCTCGAGGACCTGAATCTGCTCCGAGCCGTACTTGTTCGTCACCTTCTCGCGCGGGATGCGCGCCCGGCCATTCTCGCTCGACCCGTTGGCCCCGTTCGTGCCGTTCGTGTCGTTCCCGTTACTGCCACTGCCACTGTTGTTGTGTTCTTCCGCCATGCTGTCGTCACTCCTCATCGTTGCCTATGAAACCCGCCGCCCCGGTGCCGTTTCCTCCGCGCCCCCCTCGGGCCGCACATCGCCGACGCGCGCACGCCGACCCTGATAAAAGATGAGACTCCCCGCCGCCAGCCCCGCCGCGACGTATGCGTGCGCGATGATCGCGAGGGCGACGCCGACCGGCTGCTGCACCACCCGCGTCAGCGCGAGCGGGATCATGCGCGAGATCACAAGCGACAGCGCGATGAACCCCGCCGTCGGCCAGACATTGCGCCGCACGACGCGATACGAGAGGTAAAGCGCGCGCATCGGCCCGACGCCCTCCAGGAAGATCGCGTCCATCGCGAACGCCCCGTAAAAGAGCGCCCAGAAGACCGGGATCAGCGCTGCGAGCAGCACGAGGCCGAGGCCGTTGATCCCCGCCAGCACGAACGCCGCGCCCAGCATCGCCACGGGCATCAGCGTGAGCGCCAGCATCCCGATGACGACGACGAGGAGCAGCAGCACCCGCATCGTCGCCACGCCGCTCGCCCGCATCGCCCGCCGCACATCGAACGGCTCCTGTCGCACCAGTTGCGCGATGGGTGTAACAAAGAGCGCCTTCAGCCACAACCCAGCGATCACCAGCGCGAGGATGATAAGCAGCGCGATGTACCACGGCCCGACCACTGCCGCCGGGCGGGCGGTAACATTCGCGAACGCCCCACGGTCGAGCGAGCCGATCAGGTTCGAGACGCCGAAGCCGTTCCAGACCTGCGCGATGCCGGAGGAGACCTCGGCAGTCTGGCCGCGCTCGTACAGCGTCTGCGCGAGGGCCGCGCCGTCCGTGCTCTCCGCCGGCCAATGCGCCAACCAGTTGAAGAGCGCGGGCGACGTGACGCGCGGGCCGAGCCAGAGCAGGAGATCGAGCGCGAGCGGCACGGCGATCAGGGCCGGTCGCTCGTTGAGCGTCTCGTACCCGGACTGCACGGCATCGAAGACACTCGGCGCATTATCCGCCGCCTCCGCGCCCTTCTCGCGCGCCTCCCGCTCATCGGGGGACTGCCACGGTCGCCACGGCCCGCGCGTCATCGCCCCTCCTCATCCGCGTCATCGTCCGGCTCGAAGCCCAAATCGATCAACCGCGCGTCGTCGATCCCGAGGTGGTGCGCGAGTTCGTGGACGACCGTGTGCCGCACTTCCGCCGCCAACTCGTCCGCGCTCGCGCAGGTTTCCTCAAGCGCGCGCTGGAAGATCGTCACCTTGTCCGGCAGGACCGCCCCGTATCCCGACGCCCGCTCGGTGAGCGGAATGCCCTCGTACAAGCCGAGCAGCATCTCGTCGTCGTCCAGGCGCATTCGCTGCAACTGGTGCGGCGTCGGCTCGTCCGCCACGACGATTGCGACGTTGTCGAGCATCCGCAGGATCGCATCGGGCAACGCATCCAGCGCCTCCGCGACGAGGTCCTCGAACGTGCGATGGCTTACCCGAATCATCCCCGCTCCTCATCCCTCCGACAGCGGTTTCCCGCACAGATATTCTACCATAGATTCCGTATTTATGCCCCTGTTTGCCGCGTACGTACTATCTTTGCGCTTCGTTGTAGGGAGCGCCACGATACGCCGTGCTACAATCGCCCCCTTGCGATTGATTGGACAATGAGGAGGCCAAGCGTGGGCGGTGAGACGGGCGAACAACTCCTGGGGGCGGACCGGAAAATCATCGGCGACGTGTTCACGAGTGATGCGTCGTACCAACTGCTGCTGCAACTCTGCGACGTGTGCGGCAACCGGTTCGCGGGGAGCGCGAGCGAGCGCAAGGCGGCGGACGCCATCGCGGAGGCGATGCGCGACAACGGCCTCGAAAATGTCCATCTGGAACCCTTCCCGATCACCGCATGGACGCGTGGCACGACGACACTACGGATGACCGCGCCCGTCGAGCGCGATTTCTCCACGCTCGCCCTGCCCTACAGCCCCGCCTGCGACCTGACGGCGGAGATGATCGACTGCGGCGACGGCGAGCAGGAGGATTTCGCCCGCCTCGGCGACGCCGTTCAGGGGAAGATCGCCGTCTGCGCGGCGGAGACCGGCAACTGGCTGACGGCGAAGAAGGTTAGCCACCGCACGGACAAGTACCGCTGGGCGGTCGCGGCGGGCGCGGTCGGCTTCATCTTCATCAACCAGAACCCTGGCCAGTTGCGCATCACCGGCAGCATCTTCCCGAATGCGCCGATCCCCGGCATCGGCGTCTCGTGGGAGACCGGCAGCGCCATCCTCCGCCTCGCCAAACACGGCGACCACCCGACCTTGCAGATTTACGACACGGGCACGAGCAAGGAAGTCACGACCCACAACATCGTCGGTGAACTCCCCGGCGACGGCTCGACCGATGCGTTCATCATCACCGGCGCGCACTACGACGCGCACGACATCGCGGACGGCGCGGGCGACGATGGCGCGGGCGCCTGTACGCTCGTCGAGGCGGCCCGTGCGCTTGCCGAAGTCCGCGAGAACCTCGTGCGCGGCATCCGCTTCGTCGCGTTCGGCGCGGAGGAGGTCGGGCTGTACGG
>JBBSII010000602.1:0-3187 GCA_038232175.1 Thermomicrobiales bacterium | reverse complement strand
TGCACGGTGCATTTCTGATAGCGGAGTTCGCGGAACATGGCGCGCAGGAGGATGCGCACCGCATCGGATGCGTACCCCTGACCGCGATATTCTTCGAGCACATTCAGCCCGTAGGCGAAGGTGCCGATGCGCCGGTCGCAGTCGTGCGTCGCGATGCCACCTATCGCCGCGTCGCCTCTGCGGATTGCGGGAAACGGATGAAATCGAGCCGTCGTGCCTGCTCGTCGTCCTGATACCACCGGAAGAAGACTTCCCAGTCGGACAGCTCGACCGCGCGCAGCCGCACATGTTTACCTTGCCAGATGGAGGGCATCGCTACGGCCTCAGTCCCCTTCACGGATGATATGGTCAGTGTACCGTATCCGACGCTCGCGCGCATCACGCGGCGCGACGATCGACGATGGTAGACGCGGGGTGCCGGGGGTTGTACGCTCCGGCTATGAAAATGGTTGCTCCCATCGCGCGATGCATGGCGATATGTTGCGTACTCATCGTTCCGCTCGCGGGGTGCGCCCGTGGTGCTGCCGCGCTCACCGCGACGGCCTCCCCCATTACGTCGCGGAAACTGCCGCTGATTGGTGTCAGCCTGCCGGATGTCGCGTCCACCGATGTGACGCTCATTCAAAAAGGGCTGGCGGACAATCAGCGAAAGAATGATGTCTCGCTCATCTACCGCTCGGCGGACGGCAAGGCGGAGAAGCAGGTATCAGACATCGCGGACCTCGTGCGGCTCGATATCGTCGGCTTGATCGTGCTGCCGGTGGACGCGGCGGTCGTCGCGCCCGCGATTGAGGCGGCGCGGCAAAAGGGCATCCCCGTGCTGGCAATTGACACGCCGCCCATCGGGGGCATGATCGATTCGCTCGTGCGCCCCGATTACCGCGCGAACGGGCGCGAGGCGGCGAAATATGTGACGGACAAATTGACCGCGAAGGGCGCGACGCTCATTCTGGCGACAAATGACGCGCGCGGCGAGGACTTCACCGCCGGGGTGCAGGAAGGTCTCGCGAAAACGACCGCGCCCATTCAGACCGCCGTCATCGGCGACACAACGGGGATCGCGGGTGTCGTGCTTGCCGCCGTCCGCGACGGGAATGTGCGGACGATCCTCGCGGGGGATGACACGCTCGCGCTGGCGGCGGCAGGGGCGCTCAAAGGTGCAGGGTTGCTCACCGGCGTTGAGATCGTCGGGCACGGCGGCACGCGGGACGCGATCCGCGCCGTGCTGGATGGTACGCTCGCGGGCGATGTCGATCTTCGCCCGCAGGACCTCGGCGTCGCGGCGGTCGGTGGTATCGCCGCGCTGGTGCGAAAGAAGCAGCCGTCGTCCGACGTGATCGTGCGGATCGATGGTGTCGATGTCCCCGTCAATGCGGTGGCTGGTCGCCTCATCAACCGCGACAACGCGCGTGACATGCAGGAACGCTGGCCGGACCTCATGTACGCCGCAGTCGTGACGCCTACTCCCGCGCATAAACCGTGAATAGCACATACGGCGTTCCACATGAAACCATGCTGTTTTCGCGCATTCGGGCGGGGCTTATTCGGTAATCGCTGATGGTGCGTACGTGCCCATCCATCGCACCTGTGGGTACGCGCCCTTGGTCGCATTATAGAAAATCTCGTCCGCAGTCCAGTACTCAACGTCCATGATGAGCGCGAGTGCCAGATACATAGCATCGTAGGTCGCGGCACGTGCGGTGGCGTCGGCAATATCGATGGCACGATGCGCCGCTTCGGGAGATTCGGGGATGCGCGTGACCACGTCCAGCACGCCGGCCAATGCCTGCTGCGCGTCCTCAATGGTGAACTGGCCACGACGCGCGCGACGAAAGAGGATGTTCGCGACCTCACAAGCAAACCACGACGGCGCGACGACCCGCACATTGCGTGTAAGCCACTCATTCAGGAGCGCAACGGCCACCGGGGTATCCGGTTCGAGCATCACCCACTTGAGCGCGATGCTCGCATCGACGACCACGTTGCTCACTCGGCGTCAAACCGACCATTGCGCGCCTGGCGGAGGAGTTCGGTTGAATCGTCGACCAGCTCGCGGCCCCCGGTGATTGAGGCACGAATCCGCGCCAACCGCTGGAGGATATCCTCGCGCGCAGTGTGCACGGCAGCGACACCACGACGCCTCGTCGCATACTGATCGACACTGCGGGGGTCGATGAGGAAACCGATGCGCGTACGCTGCGCGCGGAGGTCGCCCCGCTGCACGAGCAGGCGAACCCATTCACGCGATACATTCAGCCGTATGGCCACCTCGCCCGTACTGAGCCATTGCTGCTCCGAATATGCCACACATCTTCCCCGATCCATGCGACGATGATACCGGCTCGCCTCTCATCGAATGTATCAGTTGGCAAGTGCCAAGTCAAGCAGACGGAATCGTTATTCTTTGGCGGTGATACAGGGTGATCGGAACGCATTGATCGTTTTCAGCGCGATTTCAGGCAATGCTCACATGCGATTCAGCGATGGCCCCTATGATGCATCGTGAAGGTTGAATTGCTATTTTGTTTTCTCTCTTATCTCCGTCCAATCGCGGCGTTGTTCCTCCTCCTCGGCGTTGCGACCCATGGACGGCCCCCTCGGGAGCGGCGTAACAGCCGCTCCCGTTTCGTTGCCTTCATCTTGATGCGGTCAGGCCACATCCCCCTTCGCGCGCTTCGCCAGCCGTGTGCGGAGTCCTTTGGCGAGGAGCGGGCAGGTGGCGAGCGCGGCGGTCTCCGGGTCGCCCTTGTGGTTGATGATCGCGTTGACGCGCGCGACCGTCCACTGCGGGAAGGGCCGTTCGAGCAGCATGAGGGGTTGGCCCGCCTCGACGTTCCCCTCGATCAGCACGCGCACATACCAGCCCGTGCGGCCCGTCGCCAGTACGCGCGTTGTCAGGTCCTCGATGCGCCAGCGGCGCGCGATCTTCCAGCACGGCCCGCGCGGCTGCGAGATTTGCACGCGGACATCGCCGATGGCGTAGGTGTCACCGATGCAGACGGTCTCCTCGGTCTGCCCCGCGACGGTGAAGTTCTCCCCGAACCCACCGTGCGGGAACTGCTGGCTCATCTCCGCCTGCCACAGCGGGTAATGGCTCGCGGCGTAGCAGAGGGCGGCCTTGTCCGGCCCGCCGTGATTCTTCGTGTCCGCCTGCTGATTCCCCGCGAGATTTTCTGCGCCGAGCCAG
>JBBSII010000601.1:0-3188 GCA_038232175.1 Thermomicrobiales bacterium | reverse complement strand
GCACCCCGGCCCGCGCCCGCACCAGCACCCGCACCGCAGCCTGCGGTGGGCTTCCCCGGCGCGTACCCGTCGGTCTACTATCCGGCGCAGTCGTTCGGCTGCAGCGGTCGCAATCCGGGCCTGACCTGGCCCGAATCGGGCACGATCACATCGAATTTCACCGGCATTCACAACGGCATCGACATCGCCGCGCCGACGGGCACGCGGCTCTCCGCCGCGCAATCGGGCTGGGTCGTCTTCGCGGGGTGGACATCGAGCGGCCTCGGCAACGCGGTCTACATCGACCACGGCAACGGCTTCGTCACCGTCTACGGGCACATGTCGAGCGTCGCCGTCAGCACCGGGCAAACCGTCTCCAAAGGTCAGTACATCGGCCCGGAGGGCAACACCGGCAACAGCACCGGCCCGCACGTCCACTTCATGGTGATCGACAACGGGCGGTCGTGTAACCCGTTCAGCTATTTACCCTGATTCTCGCCGTCCAACGCCCCGGAAACAGGGCTTTGAGGAATGGCATACGTACTACAGCAGCACTTCGGCGTCCGTACTGTGTTGCTGCTCAGATGTAGTAGCCTCAATGCCACGCCCGTACTGAAGCGCAACCGCCAGGAGCAGCGCGCGTACGACCGCGACCGCTACCACGCCCGCCACCTGATCGAGCACTTCTTCTGCACGTTGAAGCAGTACCGGGCCATCGCCACGCGCGACGACAAGACCGCCCGCAACTCCCTCGCCGCCGTCTCTCTGACCGCGACGGTCATCACCCTCAACCGAGGACACCCCCCTAGACCGCGAATCGTCAGCATCGTATACTCGAACGAACGCGCGTTCTGTAGGTACACCCCGACATGACCAGGGGGAGGGCGATGCGGTGGCTATCCTTCGCCAGGGATCGTATCCAAACCATCCAGGCAGGTGGTACGACGGTCGCAATCTACGTGGGTGGTGGATAGTGTGCCGACGCGCCGACGCGCTAACGCACAGACAATCGGGGGGTAGGCGATGGATGTGAGCGATCTGATCACGCTGTATGACTACTACTACTCGGCGACGAAGAAGATTCTGGCGCAGGCGGAGAAGGTGACGCCTGCGCAGTGGTCCGGCCCGCCGCCGATCGGGGACCGGAGCCTGCAGGAGACGCTCGTCCACACGCTGAACGCCGAGCGGGCCTGGCGGCACGGCTGGGCCGGGCAGGGGCGATCCGCGCCGCTCCAGGCTGCCGATAGCGCGGATGCCGCGTCGCTCGCCGCGCGTTGGCGCGCGGAGGAGGCGGCGATGCGCGCCTACCTCGGCTCGCTGAGTGACGAAGATGCGCAGGGGGCGTTCTACGACGAAGACGTGCCGGATCCGTACATCCTCTGGCAGGTCATCGCCCACGTCTCCTACCACGGGATGCAGCACCGCAGCGAGGCGGCGATGCTGCTGACCCACTTCGGCCACTCACCGGGGGGCATCGACATGGTCTTCTGGCTGGACGAACGTGAGTAGCCGGTCAGGGACACTTCCCAGGACCCGAACGAGCACGCGACGTGCAAACGCGAAACAGCGAAAGGAGCAGGTCGCATGAGCAACACGCGGACGAAGGCAGACGCCCTGGCACGGATCGAGGACTATCGCGCGCACTGGCGACAACTCGTCGCGGCGCTCCCCGAGGAGGACGTGACGACGCCGGGGCGCTTCGCCTGGGTGGGCGACGAGGCGCTCGCCGACGGCGACTTCGCCGGACATCTTGACGAGCACGAGCCGGACATCTGGGCCTGGCTGGCCGGGCAGCGAGGCTGAAGTGTCGCTATAGTATTAAGCCGCTCACCCCGCTTTGCGCCGGACGCGCAGCACGGCGATCTTCGTGGAGTGGTTGAAAGGCGCGGGGTCCACGCGGGGCGCTCGCACGCGGGTTTCGGGGTAGCCAGTGCAGTCCGGCGGTACGGGGATCAACTCCTCGATCGCCAGATAGCCGTCCGCGCAGAGCGTTTCGAGCGTCCGCAGATACTCCGCACCGGAGACGAATAGGGCGTTGTTGATCGCGACGAGGTACCCGCCATCGTTGATCAGCGGGCGCACCTTGTTGATGACACGGTGACTCTGCGCGACGAGATCGACGGTGCCCTTGCCCGTCGCGGCGAAGAAGGGCGGGTCGACGAAGACGCAGTCGAACCGCTCCCCCGCCCGCTTCATGTGGCCGATCCGCGTCCAGAAATCCCCCGCCTGAAAATCCGCCCGGGCAATCGGGAAGCCATTGAGCGTGTACGAGGTTTTCGCGATGTTCAGGTACTCCCGCTTCAGGTCGGTCTGCACGACGCGACGCGCCCCGCCCGCCACCGCCGCCACGCCGAGGCTGCCCGTGTACGCGAAGGTGTTCAGCACGCTCGTGCCCGCGAGGTGCTCCAGCGCCCATGCGCGCAGGTTGCGCGTGTCGAGATAGAGGCTTGCGTCGCGCTGCATGAGCAGATCGAGGGCGTACCAGACGCCGTGCTCGCGCACGCGCGTCTCCGGCTGTGTGCCGATCCGCAGCGCGCCGTGCCGTTCCGGGAGCGTTGGTGCGTTGCGCGGCTTGACGATCACGGCCCGCACCCAGGGCAGTCGCTCCGCGAGGAAGCGCATCGCCGCCGCGATAGTCGCGTCCCCATCCACGGGCGGGTCGGCGTAGTTGTGCAGCACGAGCGTGCCGCCGTAGCAATCGACGACGAGTTCGGGCGCGCCCTCGAAGAAGCCGCTGAAGAGCCGCGCCGCCCCCTGATGCGGCGCGTCGAGTAGCGCCGCTCGCGCCGCAATCGCGGCATCGAGGAGCGGGGCGATACGGTCGTCGGCGCTGGTCATCGCTTCCTTTCTCTCTTGTCAACTGCCAACTGCCGACTCTCTCTACCCGCTCAGTTCAGCCTGCGGCGGTCGATCACGCGCACCGCCTTGCCGACCTCAATGCGCTCCATACCGCCCGGTTCGACGAGCGTAACGCGGCAGGTCAGGCCGAGGCGGCTCTTCAGGGCGTCGGTCAGTTTGCCGTGCAACTCGCGGACGGCGCGGTGCTCCGGGTCCAGCGACCACCCGGCGATGCCGTGAAACGAGGGCGTCACCTCCGCGACGACCTCCATCGTGTCGAGCGGGCCGTCGCGGTCGAGGATAATCTGGTAGAAGGGCGCGATACCGCCCATACCGAGCATCACGCCCTCCACCTCCGAGGGGTAGACATT
>JBBSII010000600.1:0-3196 GCA_038232175.1 Thermomicrobiales bacterium | reverse complement strand
GGTGGCGTTCCTCTCCGACATTACGGGCATGCCGCAGGTGTGGAGTGTCCCCATCGAAGGCGGCTGGCCGGATCAGTTGACCTTTCACACGGAGCGCGTCGCCACGGTGGACTACGCGCTGGACGGCGGGCACATCCTCTACGGCATGGACACCGGCGGCAACGAGCGGCAGGGGCTGCACACCGTCACGCCTGATGGCGCGGACGCACGACCTCTGGAGACCGCCCCGGACGTGATCCACTCGTGGGGCGCATGGAGCGCGGACGGCTCCCGGTTCGCGTACGCCTCCAACGCGCGCGACCAGCGGTTCTCCGACCTGTACATCCGCCCACTCGATGGGCCGGCGACGATGGTCTATCGGCACGACAGCACGAACATGGCGCTAGCGTGGCACCCGAATGGGCGGTCGCTCCTGTTCACGCGGTTGAACACCTACCTCGACACCGATCTCTTCCTGCTCGATCTGGCGAGCGGCGAGGCGCGATTGCTGACGGCGCACGAGGGCGAGGCGATCCATGCCAGCCCGCGATTCGTCGGGGAGACGGCGCTCCTGCTCATCTCCAACCGGGATCGGGAGTTCCGCGCCCCCGCGTCGCTCGACCTGACAACGGGGGAGATGCGCTACCTTGCGGAGACGACGTGGGAGGCCGAGGAACTGACAGCAACCGATGATGGCCGCGTCGTCGCCTACACCGTCAACGAGGGTGGCTACAGCCGCCTCCATCTCACCGTGAACGACAAACCCGTCGCCGTCAGCGGCGTGCCGGACGGCGTGATCGCGGGTCTTGATCTCTCGCGGGACGGGGGCACCCTCGTCTTCGCGCACTACGGCGCAACGCGCAACGGCAACATCTGGGGCGTGGAGACCGCCACCGGGCGAGCGCGACAGATCACGAACGCCTCCCGCGCGGGCATCCCGATTGACGCGCTCGTGGAGCCGGAGTTGGTCCACTACACGAGTTTCGACGGCCTCGTGTGCCCCGCGTTCCTCTATCGCCCGCGCGGCGTCAGCGGGCCGCTGCCGACGGTTATCTCCGTGCACGGCGGGCCGGAGGGGCAGGCCCGCCCGATGTTCAGCCCGAACGTCCAGTATTTCGTCCATCGCGGCTTCGCCGTCCTCGCCACCAATGTGCGCGGCAGCACGGGCTACGGGAAGACCTATGGGCACATGGACGACGTGCGGAAGCGGATGGACTCCGTCGCGGACCTCGACGCGGCCGCCGCTTGGCTGATCGCCTCTGGCACCGCACCGGCGGAGCGGATCGCCGTGATGGGCGGCTCGTATGGCGGGTTCATGACGCTCGCCGCGCTGACGACGTACCCGGAGCGCTGGCGCTGCGGCGTCGAACTCTTCGGCATCGCGAACTTCGTCACGCTCCTGGAGAAGACCGGCCCATGGCGGCGCAAACTGCGCGAGGCGGAGTATGGGAATCTGGAGGACGACCGCGACTTCCTCGTCTCCGTCAGCCCGATCCACAAGGCGGATCGCATTGTCGCGCCGCTACTCGTCTTCCACGGCACGAACGACCCGCGCGTGCCGATCGGCGAGTCCGAGCAGATCGTGGACACCCTGCGCACCCTCGGTCGGGAGGTCGAGTATTTCCGCTACGAACACGAGGGGCATGGCTTCGTCCGCCTGCCGAACCGTATCCACTGCGCGGAGGCGACCGCCGCCTTCCTGGAACGGCATCTCTCCACCAAAAGTTGAGTCGATTCAAAAAAGGGATTCGCCACATCTGCCTAAAGGGCACCCGACAGAGGGCACAGGGGAAGAATCTGTGTCCTCTGTGTCTCCGTGGCTAGCCTTCCCCTACCCCACTCGCCGATGGGCGCGGCTGCCGAGGCGAAGCCAGCCAACCGTGCCGTCCGGATCGCGGATGAACTCGCCCCGGTTGCCCTTGATCGGCTCGTCGAGGCCGATGAGCAGATTCTCCCCGGCGAGCGCGACGCGCACGGGCGGCGGGATCTCCGGCTCGTCCGCGCGCGGGAGGCCGCCGCGCGGCGTCATTTGCAGCACCAGTCCGCCATCGCGCACGGTCAGGTCGAGGTCGTTCATCGCGGCGCGGTAGCGCCCGACGTATGGGGCGAGTGCGTCCGCCGTCAGGTCGAGCAGCGCCGGTTCCAGCTCGTCGATGCCGAGGTGGCGCTTCAGAATCCACGTCGTCACCGCGCCGTGCAACTCGCTGCCACGGCTGGAGTTCGTCAGCACCACGAGGGCGAAGTTGCGCGACGGCGCGAGGACGAGCAACGTCTGCTGGCCGACTGTCCCGCCGCCATGCCGCACCGTGCGGACGCCGCCAACAGTATTGAGATGCCACGTCAGCCCCATCTCGCCGTCGTGCCCCTTGTCGAAGAGCGGCGACTGCATGTACGCGAGGCTCTCCGGCGAGAGGACGCGCGAGCCGTCCGCCGCCGTGCCGTCGCCCATGTGGAAGCGGGCGTAGGTGAACAAATCGCCAATGTCCGAGATCAAGCCACCGGCGGCGTTCACGGTGCGCGGCAACTCCCACGGGCGCGCGACCTCCGGCGTGTCGCCCTTGACATTGTGCCCCACCGCGAACCGCTCCGTGATGACGTTGCGCGCGAAGAAGAAGGTGCGCGCGAGGCCGAGCGGGTCGAGCACGAGTTCCTGCAACGCCGCCTCGAACGGCTTGTCGGTGATCGCCTCGATCACGCGGCCCGCGAGGTAGAACCCGGCGTTGTTGTACGACCAGAGCGTGCCGAGCGGCGCGACCTGTGGCACGTCCGCCATTTTCGCCACAATCCGCGCGAGCGCGTCGTCGCCCGCGCCGAGGTCGTCGAAGTAATCGCCTACCCAGCCGCCTGTGTGCGTCAGGCAATGCTGCATTGTCGCGCGCTCGGTCACGTCCGCGTCCGCGAGTTTAAGGCCGGGCAGATAGGTGCGAATCGGCGCTTGAAGATCGAGTTTCCCCGCCTCCACGAGGCGCATCGCCGCCGTGCCGGTGAAGGTCTTGGAGATCGAGCCGATCTGAAAGAGCGTGCGCACGTCCACCGGCAGCGGGTGATTCAGGTTCGTGACGCCAAAACCGCCCATCTGCTCCGCGCCATCGTGGTAGATGCCGACCGCGACGCCCGGCACATGGTAATGCGCCATCCCCTCCGTCACGAACGCCGACAGTTCCGCGTCCAACGAGTGCTCAGTGCTTGGTGCTGAGTGCTGAGTGCGGGTACCCAT
>JBBSII010000599.1:0-3215 GCA_038232175.1 Thermomicrobiales bacterium | reverse complement strand
GCCTCCGGAGCAGAAGGTCATGGGTTCGACCCCCTTCCCGCGTACCAGTCCTCGCAAGAAAAACGGGCCTTCTCACATTGAGAAGGCCCGTGTCTTCATACTCCGCAAGGCTTGGATATTGTGTGCCGGTCACAGATGCGTGAAGGAGGATACACTCGATGCAGCGGCAGGACAACGAGAACTTCGCGAATCAGTTGGACGAATGGCAGCGTGTGCGGGGTGAGCGTGGCGAGAACGCGACGGACTGGGACGAATTCCGCGCACATCTCGGCAGGATTGGCGCGCCTGACCCTGGGAACATCCCGACGAATGAGTTCACGGAGCACATTGACCGGTCGGGCGGTCAGAGATTTGGGTCGGCGGACTCGGGCGCGGGAGTCGGCAGCGCGCTGGCGGCCACGGAACTGGCGGGGAATGGTGCGGGAGAGAGCGGCGCGCTCACAGCCATGAATCTGCCGGGAAATGGGGCCGGAACGAGCGGCGCATTGGCAGCCACGGAGCAACCGAAGGACGGGTATGGGGCGCGCGATGCAACGGCGGCCATGGGATCAGGGGGCAGTGACGAGGGCGCGCGCGGCGCGCTGGCCGCGCTGGCGCTGCAAGGGGATGGCAGGGAGACGAGCGATGCAACGGTGAATGCGGAAGCGGGCGATGATGAGACGACCGGATGGCGCGGCGTGATCCGTTTCCTGTGGCAGAAAATCTCCGGTTCCAACAAGGCCGATTCGTAGAGGGCTGGCACCCGAACACGGTTTCCAGCGATTGCGAGAGAGCTTCCCGATGAGCGGATCAGCGGCAACACCGCCGCGAATCACGCTCATGCGGTAGGCGCGCCCCCTCCCTGTGTCGGCAGAGAGGGGGCACTACATTGATCAAACCGGCTTCAACTGCCCGGTGAGCATGAGGATGGTCACGATGCCGTCGGCGGTCGGGCCGTTCTGCATGATCGGGTCGCTGTCCGCCGGCCACGCCTGCACGCGGGTCTTCTCCAGCGCGATGTTGTTCCCGTACCGCTCCAGGAGCGGGATGATCGGCAGCAACTCGTTGAAGATCTTCGCGGCCTTCGTGACGTTGCCTTTCTGCGCGTCCTGATTCAGCCCGTCCGCCGAATCGAGCACGATCTTCTCAAGGTCCACCTCGCCCGCCACATCGGTCTGCTGCTTCAGCGGGAAGGCGTACCCCTTGCCGCCGTTGTTGACCGCCTGCGTGTTGTGCAGGAACAGGTCGATCTGGAGCGAGAAGTGCGGGTGCGGATGCGACGCGCCCCACGACTGGATCGCCAGTTGGAAGTTGCCCTTGTCCACGTCGAGCGGCTGCTGCGTCTGCGTGACGGCGCGCACCGTCGTCTTGATGCCGAACTTCGTCAACTGGTCGGCGAGGTCCTGCGCCGACGCGGACCAGTCCGTGTACTCCGCCGGGACGGACAGTTCGAACTCACAGCGCGTGCCGTCCTTCGCGGTCCAGACGCCGTCGCCGCCCTTCTTCCACCCCGCCTCCTGCAGCAGGCTCGTCGCCTTCGCCTGGTCGTAGGCGTACGGGTTGAGCGCCTTCGTGTCCGCGTCGGTGAGCCAGCGCGGCACGAGGTTGTCGCTGAAGCCCGTGAGCAACTTGACGCCCTTGCCGGAGTCGCCGAGCGCGACCTTGCCGTTCTGGTCGCGGTTGATCGCCATCGCGAGCGCCTGCCGCACCTTCTTGTCGCCGAAGACATTGCCCAACTTATCGAAGTTCATGTACAAGGCGGGGCCGCTGTAGTACGGCGGGCGGATGATGCGGATGCCCGCCCCAGTGATCGCCTGCTCCGTCGCCGTGGGGAAGGCCTGCGTGGCGTAGTCGATCTCCTTGTTCAGCACCGCCGGGGTGATCTCGTTCGTCTCGCCGTTGTAATTGACGATCTTGTCGAAGAGCACCTGATCGGCGTTCCACGCCGTCGGGTTCTTCACGAGCGTCATCTGCGCCTGCGTGATGCTCTTCGGATCGTACTTGAACGGGCCGCTGGCGATCACGTCGTCTGGGCGGAGGTTCTTGAAGTCGGTGAGCAGTTGCTTGCCCTCGGGGTCGTTGATCGTCTTCCCCGCCGCGAAGAGGTCGTCGATCTTCTTCGCCCAGTCGCCGTACGTCGCGCTCGACACCGTGTTCGTCCGCAGCACGTACCGCTGCACGACCGTCGAGGGCTGCTTCATGTGGAAGTTAACCGTGTTTGCATCGGGCGCTTCCACCTTGTCCAGATACTTCCAGACGGTGCTCGAAAGGAGCCGGAGCGCGGAGAAGGTGGCGAGCACATCCTTCGAGGTGAAGTCCTTGCCGTCGCTCCACTTCGCGCCTTTCCGCAGGTTGATCGAGAAGGTGTCCGTGCCGACGAACTTCCAATCGGTCGCCATCAGCGGCAGCCAGCTATCCTCTTTCCATTTGTAGATCGCGAACGGCTGGATGATCATGTCGAGGTAGATGTTGTTCGTCGTCGAGGTGAGGATGCCGTTCGCGACGCCGCCGACGACGTTGAAGTGCCCGTTCGGCGGGATCTGGTACGGCCACGCGGAGTGGAACTCCTTGTTGCCCGTCTTCGCCGATGTCGCGGGCGCGGTCGTCGGCTTGGCCCCGCTCGTCGTCGGGGCCGCTCCCGCCGCTGTGGTGGGCGCGCCACTCGCGGTCGTCGGTGCGACCGAGGCCGCCGGGGTATTCGTCGTGCTACCGCCGCACGCCGCGAGCGCCGCGCTCGCCGCCCCGCCCGCGATCACCGCGAGGAAACGCCGCCGTGTCACGCCCGCTGTGCCGTTGTTACCGTCCATCCCTGTGCCTCCTTGATCGTGAATCGTGAAACCCATTACCAAACTCCCTTCCCAACTGGGAAAGGGACAACGAATGAAGCCGGGCAGTGAGAGCGGCGGCCTATCTTCCCCTCCCCCTTCCCCACGGGGGACAGGGGAGGAGGGTTAGGAATCCCCCTCTCGCCCTCACCCATTGCCCACGGCGACCGCCGTCTCTGCCCCCGGCAGCGCGGGGATGACGCCCCGTTCCCGCGCGACCACCTGGCACGCCACCTCCCGCCCCTCGCCCACGTCGAGCAGCGGCGGGACGACGCGGTCGCAGACGCCGGGGACGAAGAGCGGGCAGCGGGGATGGAAGACGCACCCATCCGGCAAATCCAGCAGGTTCGGGATGTCAAGGCTGCGCAGTTGGAGTTTCTCCTTCGCCCGCGTCACGTCCGGGTCCACCTC
>JBBSII010000598.1:0-3224 GCA_038232175.1 Thermomicrobiales bacterium | reverse complement strand
GGGGTCCGGCGTCGTGACGTCCTTGATCTGCATCACATTGCCGCGGAACTGGGACGCCACCTTCGGGTCCTTCACGCGGTCGAGGTTGAACTTCACGTCGCTGCTCGTGAACTCGCGCCCGGTGTGGTAGAGGACGCCCTTGCGGAGCTTCATCGTCAGTTCGGTGTTGTCGGGGTTCCACTGCCACGACTCGGCGAGGCGGGGTTGCGGCTGCACCTTCTCGTCGTAGCGCACGAGCGTGTCGAACACGGAGACGATCAAGAAGGCGGTGTGCGGCCCGAGCTGCTGGAACTCGAAGGGCGCGATGGGGATCGGCTGCGTGAGTTTCAGCGTGCCGCCCCGTTTCGGCTGCCCTGCCGCGCCGCTGGCAGGTGTGGCCGCTGCGCCCGCCCCCGTCGCCGCTGTCGGCGCGGCGGAACCCGCCCCGGCGCCCGTCGTCGCGGCGGTGGTGCCCGCGACGGGCGTCCGCGCCGCGCCGCCACACGCCGCCAGCGTGATCGCTGCGGCGGCGACGACTCCGCTCTTCACGATGTCCCGCCGTGTCATGCCGTGGTGCTGTGTCATCGTTCCCCTCCACTCGCTGCTATCGAAACCATCATCCGTCCCCTCTCCGATTCTGCCGCCCCCTCTCCGGTTTCGTCGCGCGGCAGTTGGGTGGATTGCCGTACGGTCAGGTGGGTGGGGAGGACGAGGTGCACCGGCTCCGTCGCTGCACCGGCGGCGCGTTCGAGTTGCCCCGTGATGCACTCAATCGCGCATTCCGCGATCTCGCGGAGCGGCTGGCTCACGCTGGTGATCGGCGGGTAGAGCATCGCCGCGTACACGTCGTCGTAACTGACGACGCTCATCGCGTCCGGCACGCGGATGCGCGCCGCGTGGAGCGCGTGCAACGCACCGACCGCGAAGTTATCGGCGGCGGCGAAGAGCGCCGTCGGCGGCGGGGAGCACCCCAGCACCCGCTGTGTCAGGGCGGCCCCTTGTTCGAGCGTATATTCCGGCCCGAGCGCGATGTAGTCGGCGGGGATGGGGATGCTATGGCGGGCGAGCGTGGAGAGGAAGCATTCGCGGCGGGAGCGGTTCGCGATATGCGCGTCATCGCTGCCGAGGTAGGCGATGCGCCGGTGACCGAGGCCGACGAGATGGTCGATCGCGTCGATGATCCCGCGCGAGGCATCCACGGTGATCGTCGCGGTCTCCACCGCGAGCTGTGGGCGCATTAACTGGACAACGGCGATGCCGCTCTCCATGATGCGCCGGACATCGTCGGCGGTCGTCGGCGAGTCGAACATGACCCCATCCGGGCGGCGGCTGAGCAGGAATGCGAACAGTTCGTCGCCATCGCCTGTGGCGTTAATCTCCGGGTTCACCTCGATCACGCGATACCCACGGCGCGCGGCGGCGCGGGATGCGTGCAGGTTCAACTGGTATGCGATTGGGTGGCCAAACTCAGTCTTGTGCATCGTGCGCGGCACGAAGGCAATCTCGCTGCTCCGCTGCCGACGCAACGCCTGCGCGGCGGGATGGGGCGAGTAATTCAGCGCCGCCGCCGCCGTCAGGACGCGCTGCCGCGTCTCATCGGAGACGCGGATGTTGCCCCGCGTGCCGTTGAGCACAACGGAAACGGTCGCGCGGGAAACACCCGCCGCGTGAGCGATATCGGTACTGGTGACGGAGCGCCGTTTGTCCATCGCCCCCATCCCGTCGGAAAAAGCCGTCCACAACTGCGCTGATAACACGTGTAACCCGATACGTGTAATCGTAGCACGGATGTCAAGCGTATTGGCTTGGCATCCATGCATACCTGAGCACGAGAACCCGAGAAAAGATGGTGGTGACGGGCTTTAGAGGCTATTACAAAACCGTCCTCTCCCCTCTCCATCGCCGAACGGACCTGACACAAGCCATCTTCTCTGGGCGATGGAGAGGGGTCGGGGGTGAGGAATTAAATCCGTCTCTTAGCCTGTCTCTCTGGTAGGCTAAATTCGCCCAGAGGGTACCCGCACCACTGAGGAAATGTCCCATCTGCGTAAGGCCTAACGGTTTTATTTCGTCTCGATCTCGCCATCCAGCGTCACGCCTGTGACGTTGAGGATGCCGCTCGTGACGACGAGCGTGACGCTCCAGTGCGCCGTCTCACGCGGCGGCACGATGAGGACATTCCCGCGCTCAACGGCGGTGGAAAGATGCTCCGAGATGCCCGTCGCGGGTTCGATGGCGACGTGCGTGTAGCCGCCCCACGCGCCCCGGTTGAGCCAGAGGCCGAGCATCGGCACATCGAACGCGACACCGACGGCGAACCCCGCCAGGGTGTCGTGGAGCGCGGCCCACCGCTCGGCCATCGGGCCGATGTAGACCTTCGTCGCGGCGGGCGCACCGTCCGTGTTCAATTGAGCGGCGGAGAGGTCAAGATCACCGGCAAGGGGCCACGTCGTCGGGGCATACTCGTTGAGCGGACTCATCCCGCTGACCGACCCGATCTCCCCCGCCGTGACGGAGGGCGGCAGGATGATGCGCATCCCCGGCTGCCAGTTCATCAGCGGATGAAGCGCCCAGAGGCAGGGCGCGGGCGCGTTGCTCGTATTCGTCAGGGAATACTCCAGCCGCATCGCGCTCTCCCGCGCGAGCGAGAGCCGCCGCACAAAGTGGAACGGGGAGCAGCGGAGCGTCACCGCCGTCTCGATCACGCCATGGCGCATCGTCGCGTCCCATGGGAGCGTCCACGCCTCGCCATGATCCGGCAATGCCCGCCCCTCGAAGGTGTCCGGCCAGATGTTCGGCAGGCACTCGTCGATGCCGACCGCCGGGTGATCGGCGTAGGTCATCCCGTACGTCGGCGGCGGCAGCGCGCGCAGATCGGGCGGCGACCAGAGCACCTCCCGCCCACCCGGCAGGAAGACGATCGAGGCGATCCGCGCCCCCTGCTCCGGCAGGACAACAACACGCAGCAGGTCATTCTCCAGCGTGATCGCCCGCGTCCGCGCCCACCGACCCTCGCTCACCCGCACCGCCATGCAACACTCCTCACATCGAAACTAGTCCTCCGCCACGGTGATTTTGACGATTCTCCTCGTCTGGTGGTAAGGATACCGCATCGCGGAGGAGGCGACGATGCGGAAGAAGGTCTAGGTCATCGAACTCACGGACGACGAGCGACAGGAGCATTCCTCGCTCATCCATGCGGGCATGACGCGCGCCCGGATGGTCAATCGGGCGCAGATTCTTTT
>JBBSII010000597.1:0-3226 GCA_038232175.1 Thermomicrobiales bacterium | reverse complement strand
TCTTATTTTCTTTTCTCTCTCTGTGTCCTCTGTGCCTCTGTGGTTGATCTTCGTTCCCCTAGTCCGGGAGCGCGGCAAGGAGGCGGTCGATTTCCTCCTCGGTGTTGTAGAAGTTCGGGGAGGCGCGCAGTCCGAAGGGCCGCAGCGCGACAACGATCCCCTCGTCCTCCAACTGCTGCACCATCGCCGCGTCCCGCTCCTTGCTGCCGAGCGTGAAGGCGATGATCGCGGAGCGGTGTGCGGGGTCCGGCGAGCTGACGATTTCCACACTCTCCTTGCGCCGCAGCCCGTCGTATAGGCGCTCCGCGAGCGCGCTGCCCCGCTCCTCGATCGTGTGGATGCCGATCTCTTCGATCAGCCCGATCGAGGTGGCGAGCGCGGCCCAGCCGATCCGATTCCCGCCGCCCGCGTGGTAGCGCGCCGCCCCCGGCTTCCAGTTCAGCTGCCCGTCGAACCCGTCCACCGCGCTATCGACCGACTGCGAGCCAATGAAGGTGGGCGCAATCTGGTCCACCGCGTCGGGCGCGACATAGAGCGCGGCGACGCCGAAGCCGGAGAGGAGCCACTTGTAGCCGTGCGTCGCCATCGCGGAGACGCGCGCGGCCTTCACGTCGAGCCGCCGCGCGCCGATGATCTGGATGCCGTCCACGATGAGCAGGCACCCCCGCTCCGCGCATCGCTGTCCGAGCGTCGCGAGATCCGCGCGGTAGCCTGTGTCCCACATGATCGCGCTGCACGCCACGGCGCGCGTGCGGCCATCGACGTGCGCCATGATCTCATCGACCGACGGCCCCGCCCCGGCAAAGGGCGCGAACCGCACCTCGACGCCGCGCTCCTTCAGGTGGAACCAGGTGTACGAGAGCGACGGGAACTCCCGCTGCGGCACGACGACGTTGTCCCCCTCCCGCCACGTGATGCCCTGCGCGCAGATGTTCATGCCGTGCGTCGTGTTGCTCGTGAAGACGATGTCGCCCGCGTCCGCGCCGATCAGCCGCGCAAGCCCTTCCCGCGCGATCTGCTCGTACGGCGGCTGCTCTGTCGCGCGCTTTGTGTGCGGCACCTGGCAGGTCTCGGCGGCGTCCTTCACCGCCTGCACCGTGCGGGTTGGCCACGGCCCCTGCGACGCCCCATTGAGGTAGACACACTCTCGGACAATCGGGAACTCCCGCTCGCGCACCTCGCGCAGCGATGTGGCAACATCCACGGCACTCATGACGGCCTCCCTTTCTCGCAACTGGCATTCGCCATTCCTGGGTACTCGGATACTCGCGCTGTGTCGGCATTCTACCGCAAAGATCGCCCCGATAATTTCCGAGGGGAAGCGGCGATTCTGCGGTACTATACGCGCCGTGTGGTCCGATCATTGGAGCGAAGGGAGCGTAACGACGTGAAGATCGAGCAGAAATTGAAGGACCTCGGGCTGGAAATGCCGAACAACCCGCCGAACCCGGCGTCGAAAATCCTGATGTACCGGCGCGCAGGCAACATCGTCTACCTCTCCGGCCACGGCCCCTCGCGCGGCGGGAAGAACCAGTACATCGGCAAGCTCGGGCAGGAGTTCACGGCGCAGGAGGGGTACGAGGCCGCGAAACTGACGATGCTCAACCTGCTTGAATCGCTCCAGAAGTGCATCGGCGACCTCGACAAGGTGACGCAGATTGTGAAGTTGCTCGGCCTCGTCAACTCCACGCTCGACTTCACCGATCAGCCCGCCGTCATCAACGGCGCGACCGAACTGCTGATCGACCTGTACGGCGATGCGGGCCGACACGCGCGCTCCGCTGTCGGTATGGCGCAACTCCCCGGCGGCATGGCCGTCGAGATCGAGATGATCGTCGAGGTCTTGGAGTAACCGGGGATTATTTCGCCTCATCTGCCCAGAGGGCACCCGACAGAGGGCACAGAGAAATCATAGAGAGAGGGACAAGAGAATTTTCTTCTCTCTTGCCCCTCTCCGTGTTCTCTGTCGGGTGCCCTTTGGGCAGATGTGGCTTATATCGTCCGAAGGTGCGTGACGATGGTGACAAAGGGCGCGTCGGCGAGGGCGGCGCGCATGGCGGACTCATCCGTGAAGGTCTGCGGCAGGCGGCGTCCTTCGCAGACGAGATCAACCGTTTCCTCGCGGAAGGGCCACGGATCGACGGTGACGCGCGTCGGGTCGCCGCCGATGGGCGCGAGCATCAGCGTCGTCGGCTCCGTCGCGGTGGGGACGTCGGCGACGGTCTGCGGCGCGCGGACACCGTGGCACAGCGCGAGCGAGAGGCGATCCCACATCGCGACGAGTTGCCGGTTGCGCGCGATGACCGCCGGGGTCGCGTATGGGGCGTAGACCGGGTCGTGTCGGAGGGAATCGAGCAACGCTTCCTGCAAGGCGTATTCCTCCTTCAGCCATGACCGTACAAGTTGCGCTTCCTCGGCTGTATCGCGCGTGTAGTCGTGGAACTGCTCGTACAGGCTAGTGCCGTGTAGCGACGTGAGCAGCGCGGTGTACCGCCCCTGCGCGAGCGCCTGCCGCGCCGCCGTTGCCCAGCACTGGACGTGCTCGCGGGTCGGCATGTTCATGAACGAGTACGGGCGACCGGTCTGCGGGTTGAGCGTCGGCTCCCGCTCCCACGCGGCCATGCCGAGATCGTGCTGCTCCGCGCCGAGGCAGACCTCCTCCCATGGCGCGAACGCGCCGAACCGGTCATTCCCCCACCGTCGCGCCAGTTGCGCCGCTACCCATGCATGGACCGGCTGCGTGATGACGATCAATCCCTCCGGGTCCTCACGATGCAGCATCTCTCCCCCGATTTCTGAAAACAAATGAACCGCATCTGCCCAGAGGGCGCCCGGCAGAAGAAAGGGGATTGAACCACGAAGGCGTGAAGAGCGCGAAGGAAAGAGAAGGAAAGAAGACACGCTCTTTCCCATCTTCGTGTCCTTCCGGGTGCCCTCTGGGCAGTATTCGTGATTCAATCCCCTCTCTGTGTTTCTCTGTGTCCTCTGCCGGGTGCCCTTTGGGCAGATGCGGTTCTCCCCGGTTTCCGTTGTGTCCGTGTATCATGCTCCTGTTGAATGTGACGCGCAATGGTGTGGGGGTGGGCGAGCGTGGCGATATTCTTTCCGAGCGATTTTGTCTGGGGTACGGCGACATCAGCCTACCAGACGGAGGGCGCGACCCGCACCGATGGGCGCGGCGAGACGATCTGGGATCGCTTCACGCACACACCGGGAAAGATGCGTG
>JBBSII010000596.1:0-3231 GCA_038232175.1 Thermomicrobiales bacterium | reverse complement strand
TTTCGTCGCTTTCGCCCGCTGCGCCTACCACGCCAACTGATCGAGCGGCGCGCCTCTATCTGGCAATGCATGAGGAGAGTTTTCCAGATGCAGCCGAAGGAACCACATCTACCCACATCACCGAGAGTGTGCCAGAGCCCAATCATCGAGGTAACAATCTGCCCGTTGCCGACGGTGCGATTCGCTGTCGGTCGCCTCACGACTGGCCAAGGGACGGTGGGCTCGTCACCGCCTGCTGGACAGGTTCGATGCATGCGCGGTGGATTCCGGCTCGGCGTGCGCGAAGAGATCCTCCTCCCACAGGTCCCGGTCCCAGAGGCTGGGCGGCGGAGAGGGCCGGTCGCCGTCACGGCCCTCATCGACCCGATCCGCGCGATCAACGCTCCGGTAGCGCTTCACGCGCCCGTCTCCTGGCGGGCCGATCAACAACCGATGCATGCACGGTCGAGGACGGGTGGGCATGGCGACGCCTCCCCCTACCGACATGGCCGGATTGGCAATCATGGTCCTTCCCTCCCACACGATGCTCCTTGTGCCGCGACCGACAACGCCCGGACAACCGCTCTTGTGTTATCCTTGATCTCACCTTACGGCGGATGGGGTCGTTTGTCAATAATACTTGATCTGAAAAGGATCTGAAATTGTGAGGGCGCGATGTCAACGACCTTCGGCGAACGGGTGGTGGTGTATCGCAACCGGCTCGGCATGCGCCAGAACGCGCTCGCCGATCGGGCCGGCCTCACCCCGAGCCACTTGAATCGGATCGAGAAGGGCGCGCGCCGCCCCCCCGAGGCGGACACGGTGCTCCGGATGGCGGGCGTCCTGCGGCTGTCGGCGGAGGAGGCGGAGGCGTTTGTCACGAGCGCGGGCTATTCGCCATTGATCCTCCGGACGGGCCACGGCCTCTCCTATTCCTCGCCGACGGTCGCCCCCCCGTCGGATGATCGGCTGAGCCGCGCCATTTCCTCCCTGCCGGAGGAATCGCGCGAGCGGTGTGTCGACGCGCTCCTGTCGCTGATCGATGCACTCCGTGCGGTCGATCCCCCGCCCGGCCATGCGGACAAGGGGGGCGACGATGCCTGAGCGAGTCGCAGGCGAGACCGTCCCGCTCCGCCTGGTCTATAGCGCGCCGCAGCTGGCGCAACCCGGGACGCCGCCGCTGGCCGAGGACTGCTACAACCCCTTCCCGGAGCTGAATGATCCCGCGCCGGACGGCGTCCCGTCCGTCTTCCCGATGCGCGCCAAATACAGCCTGGCGCTCGACACGCAGTACCTGCCCTCATCGATCGCCGTGCCGCGCGCCGAACTGACGGAGGCACGGCTCGCCACCCTGACGCCGGCGCGACGCGGGATCGTGGCCGCGTGGCTGGCAGGAACGGAAGGGCCGATGCGCATCCCGGTCCCGCGCGAGCCGGCGCTGGAGGAGGCCTTCGGGTTCGAGGGAAACTTCGAGCTCGCCCACCAGCGGCTGGCCGCGACCGACTACAAATGGGCCTTCCGCACGTTCCTCCTCGCCCCCTTCTACACGACATTCGAGGACGCGCTCAGGGCGCGGCGGCGGATCCGGGTCCCGCTAAGGGCCGACCCGGGCGGCACGCCGCTGCAGCGGCGCTGGGCCGCGGTGCAGGAGTGGTTCGCGCCGACCCAGGTCGTCGACGAGGTGATCTCGCTGCTCGTGTGCCTCGCCCTGAACGCGGATCACGCGTGGGCGGGGCGGGAGCGCGCGTGGGCCGAGCAGGAGAGCGAGGAAGTGCGGGGTTTTGCGGAAGCGTACCGCGCGGTCCGCGACCAGTTCGCGCCGGAATTCCGGTCCGTCCTCCGGAGTAACGACACGGCCGCGCGCCGCAGGCTCGCCGAAGCGCTCATCCAGTACGGGCGGGACATGCTGTCGGAGGCGCACGGCGCGCCCTTCCCGCCGCACAACGAGCCGATCCCGGACGATATGCCCGTGCCGCGCCGGGCCGTGCGCCGCCCCCCTCTGGTCGGGGGCCACGCCGACGCCGGCAGGAAGGGCCTGATTGTCCATCCCGAGATCACCGACCACACCAACATCACCTCCGGGACGGCGAGCATGGCCGAGGTGGCGCAGCAATGCCAGGCGCTGCTCGTGCGGGACGACGAGCGGGGGAAGAGCTTCCTGCGCCGCGACGAGTTATGGCCGCTCTACGCGTCATTCGAGCGCGAGGAGGGCGGCAACGTCGCGCCGGTGCGCATGCGGGCCTCCGCCAATCTGCACCTGGTGGCGGCGCTGATGATGGGGATCCGGGGGCGGGATGGCGCGCGACTGGCGGCGACAACGGGTGTGTGGATCGGCGACTACGTCCTCTTCCTGGAGGCGGTGCGCCAGCAGATCTGCACCGGCATCGGGCTGCGCTGCCCGTTCTGGGACGGCGAGCGCTGCTGCCGGTTCCGACCGCTCCTAGAGCGCGTCAGCGAACTCGCCGGGCCGCGCGCGGGATGGCCACACTGGCAACCGGCGCCGTGTCTCGGGTAGGCCGCTATTCAGGCTTGCGCGGTCGCCCAGCGGGCGGGGTGAAATCCGGGGCCGACGTCGCGAGCCGCGAGCGCGCGGCGGGGTTGCGAATCTGCTCGCGCACGACGGGATAGCGCTTCGCCCCCTCGATCAGGCGGCGCTGCTCCCGCCAATCCCGCCCAGCGATCGCGTCGATGGCCGCCAGGAGATCGGCATCCAGCTCCCCCGCCGCCCCCGGCCGCCATGGCTCCCGGGCTAGTCGCATCGCCCGGTCGAGCGAGACGGAGCCGGGATCGGGCCCGAACGGCGCGGGCAAATCCTCCCCTTCGCCCGGCACACGCGGCTGGGTATCCTCGCTGTGCGCCAGGAACGCGTCCCCCTCCGCAGGGCGGGGCGTGCGGGCAAGCTGCTGCGCATGCTGGTCCTTCGGAGGAGGTTGGTTCTCCCTCGCTGTCCGTTCTTTTTCCATGTGTTGCTGGTGGTGAGAGTATATCACTCCCCCAAGAAGCTTCCGATTGGGTCCGGCACGGTGCCGCCCGCGGCGGTGAACACCGAAACCCTCCGGCAGGATTGCGACGGCGACGAACGAGCGAAAAAGCGAGTGAGGAGACGGAGACAGTCAGCGGCAAAATCACGCGCGATCGGCGCTGGTACAATGCGGTGTCGGGTTCTCCCCACCCAGGGGAATCCCTCCCTCGTGCCGCGTTTCTCTCGTCCCTACCATCTTTTCCGCGTGGACGTGCCAGCTTCTTGTTCGA
>JBBSII010000595.1:0-3235 GCA_038232175.1 Thermomicrobiales bacterium | reverse complement strand
GGTTGGTATCGATCTATCGGAGAAACTGCTTACCATCGCGCGGCGCGATGAGGAAAGTGCGCCCCTTGGCATCGTCTATCGTCATGGCGACGCGCAGCGACTCGATGCAATCGCGGATGCGACCCTCGATGGGGTGGCGTGCAACATGGCGTTGATGGACATCCCGCATCTCGCCGCCACGCTCCACACCGTGCGGCGAATCCTCCGCCCCGGCGGCTGGTTCGTCTTCTCGATTATCCACCCCTGCTTGGAAATCGCGCTTGGGAGACCACGGCTCGTACCCGACGACCGTGGTACGCACGAGGTGCGCAGCTACTTCGTGGAGGGAGCCTGGCGCGCGGACAACCCGGATGGCGTGCGTGGCAGGGTGGATGCCTACCACCGGACGATGAGCACCTACGTCAACACGCTCGTGGAAACTGGGCTGATGATCGAGCGCCTGTCTGAGCCGCAAGCGACCGGATCACACGCCGAGCGGATTCCCAGCCATCGGGATATTCCCGCCATCCTTGCGGTGCGCTGCCGGAAGATGGCAGCGTACGCATGACTGGAAAATCTTCTGCATAGAGAGAGCCATCGAATGACGAGGTTTGCACGGGAGGAAACAATGACCATCGATCAGTACGCGGATGTTAACGGCGTTCGCCTCCATTACGTGACCGAGGGCAGCGGCGCGTTGATGCTCTTCCTGCATGGCTTCCCGGAGTTCTGGTATGCGTGGCGGGAGCAATTGCGCGCCTTCGGGCGGGAGTATCAGGCCGTCGCTGTCGATATGCGCGGCTACAACCGCTCGTCGAAGCCCGCCGATCTGGACGCCTACCAGATGCCCGCGCTCGTCGAGGACATTCACGCCCTGATCGCGCATCTCGGGCACACGACGTGCACATTGGTTGGGCACGATTGGGGCGGCGTGGTCGCGTGGTCCTGCGCGCGGGCACACCCGGAGTGCCTCGACCGGCTCGTCATCATCAATGAGCCGCACGGGGCGATCTTCGCGCGCGAACTGCGCGAGAATCCGGCGCAGCAGCAGGCGAGCCAGTACATGCTGGCGTTCCGCAATCCGGGGATGGAGCAGCGGCTCGCGGCGAACGATTGCGCCCTGCTGTCCCAGATGGCGCTCGTGCCGCCGGAGGCCTTCACCGATGAAGATCGCGCCGCCTATCGCGCGGCGTGGACGCAACCCGGCGCGCTGACGGGTGGGCTGAATTACTACCGCGCGTCCGGCATCGGCCCACCGACCGGCGAGGCGGGCGATCAGTCGCACCGAACCCCGCGCGCGACCGCGCCCGTCATCGATGTGCCAACACTCGTCATCTGGGGCGAGAAGGACACCGCGCTCCTCACCGGCAACCTCGACGGCCTCGATCAGTACGTCACGAACCTGACGGTTCACCGCATCCCGGACGGCTCGCATTGGGTCGTGCACGAGTTTCCCGATCAGATCAACGAGACGATTCGCGCCTTTATCGCCGCCACACCGGGGGTAGCCGCGAAAGCGTAGTAGAATGCATCTAACGGGTATACGCGGTGTTCCTGTCGTATACTACAGGCTGTACGGACACTAATGACCGACGTGAGGGGCCGGGGGCCAGCGATGGCGGCGACCACCGAGACAGGCAAGCGAAGCAAAAAGGATGAACTGCTCGAACTCCTGCGCGACGAGTGGCGTCTCGGCTGCGCGAATGGTGTGGTATCGGGCGGGATGCGCGCGTTGCAGGCCGAGTACGGCCCGTTTGTGCCCCCGGAGGTCTTCGTTGCGCTCCGGCATTACAGCACGCTCGATGTCGCGAACCGCAAGCGGGCGTTGACGCTCGCCGGAAAACTGCTCCGCGAGCCGCCACCGCTCCCGCAGACCCCAACGCCGCGCATTCGTGCGAACGGTGAGGGGGATCACCCCCCGCCGCGCGCGCTGGTGCGGCCCGCCGCTGTTACCCCCGCCGCGCCGCCGAAGCCGAAGCCGCCGATCGTCATCAAGCCGATGGCTCCCGGCGATGAGGTGATGTATCTGCGCGGCGTCGGCCCGAAGAACGCCGCGCTGTTTGAGAAATTGGGCGTGCGCACGATCAATGACGTGCTCTATCTCGTGCCGCGCCGCCACGACGACTACTCGCAATTGCGCCCACTGTCGCACCTCAACTACGGCGAGGTCGTGACGGTCGTCGGGACGGTGATGCGGATCGCGGAGGTGCCAACGTCCACCGGCAAGCCGCGCACGCAGGCCGTACTGATGGACGAAACGGGGACGATCAATGTGACGTGGTTCAGCCCGTACGTCGCCCGGCAGCTGCACACGGGTGACACCGCCGCGCTCTCCGGCGCGGTTGGTGAGTTCCACGGCGCGCTGATCTTCACGAACCCGGAATGGGAGCGGATCGAGCCGGGCACGGACCTCGGCAGCCGCATCATGCCGGTCTACCCGCTGACGGATGGCTTGTACCAGAAGACGGTCCGCAACGTCGTCCGCGCCGCGCTCGCCGCGACGGAGGGACAGATCGCGGACTGGATGCCGGAGCCAATCCGGGCGGCGCAAGGGCTGATCCCGCTCGGTGAGGCGCTGGCGCAGTTCCACTTCCCCGAATCGCCCGACACCTACGCGCTCGCCCGCACGCGGCTGACGTTCGACGAATACTTCCTGATGCAACTCGGCATGGTGCAGCGCAAGCAGGCATGGCAGGCGGACGCGAAGGGCGCGGGAATGCCCATCGACCCGGCTTCGCTCCAGGTCTTCCTCGATCACCTGCCCTTCACGCTCACGGGAGCGCAGCAGCGGACGCTCGACGACATCCTCAAGGAGATGCGCGGCGAGGTCGCGATGAGCCGCCTCGTGCAAGGCGATGTCGGCTCCGGCAAGACAGTGGTCGCGGCGGCGGCGATGTTCACGGCGCACCACAATGGCTTCCAATCCGCCCTGATGGCGCCAACAGAAATCCTCGCGGAGCAGCACTACCGCACCTTGACACGCCTCTTCAGCGCCTTCCCGCCCGAACACCGCCCGTACGTGGAGATACTGACGGGGAGCACGCGCGTCACGCAGCGTCGTCCGATCCTCGACGGGTTGCAGCGCAGGATCGTCCACATTCTGGTCGGCACCCACGCGCTGATCGAGGACCCGGTCGTCTTCTCCAACCTCGGCTTCGTCGTCGTGGACGAGCAGCACCGCTTCGGCGTCGGGCAGCGGGCGCGGCTGCGGGCGAAGGCGCGGAGCATCGCGCCGCACATGCTCGTGATGACGGCG
>JBBSII010000594.1:0-3236 GCA_038232175.1 Thermomicrobiales bacterium | reverse complement strand
GGGTGCAGCAGCCACTCGTCGCCGCGGATGATCGCCGCGCCGATCCCCTCGCTCGAACCGTAGACCTCGTACAACTTCTCCGCGCCGATCAGCTCGATCCACGCCCGCTTCAGCCAGGGCGGGCACGGGGCGGCGGACGAGTGGATTGCCTGGATGCTGGAGAAATCGCGTGCACGCACGCCGGGCAGCATGATGATCCGGCGCATGATAATCGGCGGCATGTAGGCGTAGTTAACGCGGTGCCGCTCGATCGCCGCGACGGCCCGCTCCGCGTCGAAGCGCTCCATCAGCACGATCGTGTGATCGGCCGCGAGGCCACCGTAGGTGTTGAGGAACGGCGAGTTGTGATAGAGCGGCGCGCAGAGCAATTGCACCTGCCCGTACGCCTCACCGAGCCGCGATCCCCGCGCACCGTACCGGATCGGGTGCGTAGTGCGATCGACGACGATCTTCGAGCGCCCGGTCGAGCCACCGGAGGCGATGGCCTTGCCGGGGTGGGGCGGGTCGATGGGCAGCGGCGCGCCGTCGTACGCATCGGCCAGCGACAACTCCGCCGAGCGGAGGGTGGGATACGGCACGTCCTCCCAATCGGCAAAAACGAGCGCGGGCCGGGCGATCGCCAGGATGCCGTCGCGCTCGCGGGCGGGCAGGATCGCGCGGAGTGGCAGCATCAGCGCGCCGAGTTTCCACGCCGCCGCCGTGACCATGATGTGCCCCGGCGAGTTCCAGACGCCCACAACGACGGTTGCCCCCTCATCGACGCCGCGCTCCGCCAGCAGCCGCGCGATTCGATTCGTCTCGCAGTCCAGTTCGCGCCAGGTGACGATTCGCTCCTCACCCTCCTGCGGGAGGAAGATAATCGCCGATTTGTCCGGGTGCTCCGCCGCCAACTCCGCCACCCGCCGACCGAAACTAATCTCCCGCTCTGCCACGAACACCCCCGTTCCCGCTCTCGATGCATCATTGAAGCGGCCCCATTCTACAACGATCCGCAACACCGCGACCGCCGGGATGTCATTGCTGCCAAAGGGGACGTTCTGTATTGCGCCGGGGAATCCTAACCCCCCAACCCCCTTCCCTCCCAGGGAAGGGGGAGCGAGCCTCCGAGAGATTGAGATGCTATGAGGTAGGGCACGGCATTCAGATTGAGTCACCCCTTCCCTCCGAGGGAAGGGGCTGGGGGTTAGGATTCCCCAGAGTACGCGCTATCCCGGTAGCGTGACGACGAGTTGCGTGAAGGTAACTTCCGCCAGGGTGCGAACGCCGCCGCCACCAATCAGGCCGAACGCGCCGGTGGGCCAGATATTGGTGATCTCGACCGCCATCAGCGGTAGGCCGTTCGCGCTGAAGCGGAATGTCGCATCCTGCACCTCGACGCGAATCGTGTTCGGCTCGTTCGGTTTGATGGCGGCGTTCTGCTGCATCGTCCCGATCTGCTGCACCCCGCCGCCGACCTTCGCGAACACCCCGAACGAGCCGTCGTTCGTGATGATGAAGGCGAGATAGTTGTTCCGATCCAGATAGCGCACCACCAGCCCCATCATCGCGTCGTCCGCGCCGCTGGTTTTGCGCGCCTGCACCTCGTAGACCGCGCGCCGCGCGCTCACGTCCCGACCGTAGAGGGCGGGGACGAGCGTGGTGGCGTCCGCCGCGATATGGTACGCGCCGCCCGCGTAGCCGAGCGCGGGCAGCCCGCTCGATGGCGACGAGAAGTCGTCCGCGAACGACGCGGTCAGTCGCGTCGCTGGAGCGGGCGCGGGCGTTGGCGTCACTGTCCCAGTGGCGGCACGGGTCGGGGCGGGTGCGACGCTCGCGTTCGTCGGTACGACATCGAGGAAGAGCCGCCCGCCGCCGATGATATTGTCGTTCCCACCGCCCTGCGCGCCCTTCGGCTGCCGCGCGTGCGTGAGGAAGTACTGGAGCATCCCATCCGGTTGCGCCCCCGGAAACGCCTGCAATAGCAGCGCCGTCGCCCCACCGACATGCGGCGTCGCCGCGCTCGTACCGAAGAACGATCCCTCCCCGACCAGCGCGTATGCGATGCTGGAGACGTTGTCCGGCCCACCGAGGTCCGGCTTCACACGCCCGTCGAGCGTCGGCCCGCGCGAGGAGAAATCCTCCACCGTGTCGGTGCGAACATCCACCGCCCCAATCGCGACGACGCCCCGCGCGTCCGCCGGGATCGTGAGACTCCCCGCCGCCGTCGTCTGCTCCAACTGCGCGGCATTGAAGTAGATGTTAAACCGCAGGTCGGGGTCGTCCGGGCGCACCTTGCGGATTTTCAGGGTGTACATGCCCGCCGCAGTCTTGCCGCGCAACTCCTGAACCGGGCGCTTCCCCCGCCGCACATGATCGGTGTCGCTCCGGGCGACCTCCTGCCCCGCGCGGTTGTAGAGGAAGAGGGCGTAATTCGTTCGGTACGGCTCCTTCCAGTCGTCCCAGTTGAGCGTGATGGCGAAGGGGTCCGCGCCGAGACGAACGGTGAGGCCGTTCTCCTTCTTCGCGCCGGGGAAATCATGGAAACTGTCGCCGTCGCCATCCTGGAACGTCGCGCTGAAGTGCCCCTCGACCGAGTCGGTGCCGATCGTGCCGGAGGCGCTGTTCCCCGCCGCGTTGACGAAGAAGACGCCCGCCGTTCGCGCCGTGTCGGCGGCGAGGGCGAGGGCGCTCGTGCCGTCGGTCGGGTTGTAGCCATCGAAGCCGAGCGAGGAACTGATGACCGACACGCCCGCACCGACGAGGTACGTCACGCCCGCGACGAACTCGCCCGGCGTGCCGACCGCGACGAGGTAGAGTTCGGCGTCCGGCGCCATCTCGTGCACGATTTCCGCGCACGCCGTCCCGTGGATCGTCTCGTCGTCGGAGCGATCCTCGATCAGCCCATCGAGCCGCAGCGACTTCGCCGTCACCGTCGCGCCGCCGAGCACCTGCTGATACTTGTTGAATCCGGCGTCGATCACGCCGACCTTCACGCCCTTGCCCGTGATCCCCGCCGCCTGCCAGACCGCCGCGTTCGTCAGGGCGACGCCCTCACTCTTCGCGCCCGTCGCGCCGGGAGCAACCGCCTGGGTTGGCCTGGGGCGTGGCACGGGCGTCGCGGCGGGGTGCGCGAGCGGGGTGCGACGGATGTCCTTGACGTGCGCGAAGTCCGCCAGATCGGCGAAGAAATTCGGCTTGTTCGTCCCCTTGCCGTACTCCACGAGCGTCTGCGCCGGGACGACCATCTCGATCTGGTT
>JBBSII010000593.1:0-3238 GCA_038232175.1 Thermomicrobiales bacterium | reverse complement strand
GGGTTCCCGTTTGGCTCATTCATTGAGGGCATCCATGTCTTCGACGGCAAGACATATACCTTCCCGATCACGTCCAATAAGCGGTACGGCACGCTGACGCTCTACAGCGTGGACTACATGCAGCGGGCGGGCTACGACCCAGCCGCGAAGCTGCTGACGTGGGACGAGTTCCGCGCCGCTGCGAAGAAGATGACGGCGCAGGGCAAAGGACAGTATTACGGCCTTGTTGTCGCTGGAAAAGGGAACTACCTCGACGGATTTGTCGGCAACCTCGCGCGCATGGCCGGCGCATCCGCCGGGACTGGCGCGAACGCGGGCACCGACCACATCAGCTATAAGACGGGTGAGTACACCTTCGCGACAGATCAGTATCTCGCGGCGATCGATCTGCTGCTCGCGCTCAAGTCCGACGGCAGCATCCTCCCCGGTTCACTCTCGCTCAACAGCTCCGATGCGCGCGCCAGGATGCCGCAGGGCGCCGCAGGGATGGTCCTCGAAGGGCCGTGGAACATCCCACAATGGCCGCGCGAGAACCCCGACTTCAAGTTCGAGGTCACCAGCCAGCCGGTGCCGAACAGCGGCGCGGCGCTGCCGCTCAGCGTCGAGGAGACCGGGGCGAACCAGCAGTGGGTGTATGCTAGGAGCAAGTACAAGGAGATCGCCGGGGACATGTTCGCGTACATCGGCAGTCTGGAGGGCCAGACGGCGATCGTCGTCGCCACCGAGGGCAATCTGCGCGCCTTGATCCCGGAAGCGAACGAGAAGGCGCGGCAATCGCGCAATCTCGACCCGCACGCGAGCAGGGCGCTGCAACTCTTCGAGCAGCAGGTCCGGCTCGCCCCGATGGCAGTCGTGCGCAACACCGACGTGGCACGCGTATTCCTCGAGTTGAAGGCGATCACGCCGAACTTCAACGACACCCTCGTCGGGCTTTTCAGTGGGCAGATTTCGGACTCGAAGAAGGCAATGCAGGACCTCAAGGACCGCGCCGACAAGGAGATGGACCGCGCCATCAAGGCGGCGCAGGCAAAGGGCGCGAAAGTGACCCGCGACGACTGGGTCTTCCCGAACTGGGATCCGACGAAGGACTACACTGAGGCGGACTACGCCGCGTTGAAGAAGTAGAGAACGGGCATGGAGCGTGCATCGAAGATGAACTTCGTCTTCTTCGTCCCCGACGAGTTACGCGCGGAGAGCGTGGGATGCTACGGGCATCCACTGTCCCGTACGCCCAATATGGACCGCCTCGCCGGGGAGGGGACGCGGTTCGACCAGTGCCATGTGCAGCACACGGTCTGCACGCCCTCGCGCTGCGCGTTCATGACGGGATGGTACCCGCACGTCCGGGGGCATCGCACGCTCTGGCACCTCTTGCGGCCAGACGAGCCGAACCTGCTCAAGTACCTCAAGCAGTCCGGCTACCACATCTACTGGGGCGGCAAGAACGACCTGTTCGCGCCAGAGAGCTTCGCGGAGAGCGTGACGGATTACCGGCTCGGCGACCGCTCCCGCCGCGCCGTCGCGAGCAATCGCGCGGCATTGGCGACGCCGCCGTGGGAGCCGGACGACCCGCGCTACTACAGTTTCCTCTATGAACCGGCGGACTCGCTCGAAGCGTTGGGGGACTTCCGCCAGGTGGACGGCGCGATTGAACTACTGCGGGGGAAGCCGGAGGAGCCGTTCGCGCTCTATCTCCCCCTCTCGTACCCGCACCCGCCGTATCGCGCGCCGGAGCCGTGGCAGACGATGTTCGACCCGGCGGGTGTGCCGCCGCTCCGCCCCGCCAACCTGCCTGACAAGCCGGACTTCCACGTGCTGATCCGCGCGACGCGCCATCTCGACCGGTTGGACGAATCCGTGCTGCGGGCGATCAACGCGGTCTATCTCGGCATGACCGCCGTGGCGGACACCCTGCTCGGCCACCTGCTCGACGCCCTCGACGAGACAGGATATGCCGAGAACACGGCGATCTTCTGCTTCTCCGATCACGGCGACTGGGCGGGCGATTACGGCCTCGTGGAGAAGTGGCCGAGCGCCCTCGACGACACCCTGACGCGCGTGCCGTTCATCGTCCGCGTGCCGGGGATGGCGCGCGGGCATGTCGTGGCGGAGCAGATCGAGCTATTCGACTTCATGGCGACGGTGCTGCACCTCGCGGACATCCCCACCGCGCACACGCATTTCGCGCGCAGCCTCGTCCCGCAACTACGCGGGGAGGCGGGCGACCCGAATCGCGCCGTCTTCGCGGAGGGCGGCTACGGCCCGCACGAGCCGCAGACATTCGAGGGGCGCGTCGGCACGCCCGCCCCTTTCGCGACCAATCCCGCCGCGATCTACTATCCCAAAGGGCGATTGCAGCAGAACCACCCGGAGAGCGTCTGCCGCGCCGCGATGGTCCGCACGATGACGCACAAGCTCATCCACCGCCCGCTCGGCGTCAGTGAGCTGTACGACTTGGCGCGCGACCCACGGGAAACGCGGAATGTCCACGGCGACACGGCGTACGCGGCGATTCGGCGACGATTAGAATGCACGCTCCTCGATTGGTACACGCGCACGAGCGATGTCGTCCCCTGGGACGAGCATCCGCGCGGCCTGCCGCCACAGGCGGGCTGACGGCGGGAAGGAGGCAAGGATGATGATGAGGCGCAAGCCAGGGGCGCGAAGGTGACGCGGGACGACTGGGTCTTCCCGAATTGGGACCCGGCGAAGGATTACACCGACGCCGATTATGCCGCGCTGAAGAAGTAAGCGCGGCGAGGAAAGGAGCGACCAATGACGCGACACACAGAGAACGTGAGGCTTTCCCGGCGAGACGCGCTCCGGCTCACGGCGGGAGCGGGAGCGGCAACCCTCCTCGCGGCGTGCGGCGGCGGGGGTGCAACCTCGACGCCGCCAACCGGGCAGGCAACGAGCGGCGCGCGGGCGCCCGCGACGAGCGCGGCGGGGAGTGCGCCCGCCGCAGCAACCGCTCCGGCGGGCGCGGCGGACTTCGTCATCCCAGCGGCCGCCGCCAAATTGCCGACGGATAAGGTGAGTTTCCACTGGGTGGACAGCGGCGACGTGAAGGCCTTCTTCTGGAATGCCTTCTTCCCCGCCTATCAGAAGGCACACCCCAATATCACCGTGCAGTACGACGCGCTGCCGTGGAATGAGATCGCCAAGGTGGTGCCGCTCGGCGTGCAGAACGGCAACGCCCCCGATGTCTTCCAGATCCCGCTGGCGCTGACCGCCGGGC
>JBBSII010000592.1:0-3241 GCA_038232175.1 Thermomicrobiales bacterium | reverse complement strand
CTTCGCGGCGTCAGGGAGGGCGGTTCGAGCACCGCCCCTACGCAGGCATTACGCCGTGGTTATCGCGAAAGAGTATCAAATCGAGGCTGGGCTTCAGATTACTCACGGGAGGGCGACGCGCGCGCCCTCATTGACACCGGACGCGATGACAACGAGGCCATTCGCGCGAATGCCGGTGCGCACCTCGACGCGGTCGCGCGCGCCGTCGTCCTTAATGACCGTCACGAAGGTCTTGCTGCCGATCGTCTCAATCGCGAGGTCAGGCACGACGAGCACGTTGCGCTCCGTCCGGGTAGCGACGGTCACATCCGCGCCCATGCCGGGGCGCAGATCGAGATTCGGCGGGCGGCTGAACGTCACCGTGCCTTCGTAGATCGTCCGTCCGTTCCGGTTCGTCGCCAGCGGCGCGACGGCCGTGAGCGTCCCCTGCACCTCCTGGCCGGGGAAGGCGTCGAAGAGGACGCGCGCCGCCCGGTTATCGCCGAGACGCGGTACGTCGAGCTCGTCGATATCGACCGTCAGCACGAGGTTCGTCAGGCTCGCGAGTTGGAGCAACTCCTGCCCCTGATTGTAGACGCCGCGCTCCGCCACCGCGACGGAGAGCACCGTCCCATCGGTCGGAGCGACGACAAGCGTCCGGCGGAGCGCGTCACGGGCGGTTTCGAGCCGCCGTTGCGCGTCCTGCAACATCGCCTCCGCCGTGACGATCGCCGAGCGGTTCGTGAGGTCTGCGCCGCCACGCGCGCGCGCTGCCGTCAGGGCGTACTGCGCGGCATCCAGCGTGTCGCTCGCGGCCTGCACATCCTGCCGCTGCCGCCCGTCGTCGAGGGCGGCGAGCACATCGCCCGCGCGCACCACGTCGCCCACCTTCACCGCAAGCAACCGCACCGCCCCTGCCTGCGTCAGCGGCACCGCGACGCGGCCCGTCACATCGACCTTTCCCGTCGCGCGGACGGTCGCGCTCAGTTCCGGCCGCCGCTCAACGACCACGGAGCGGACGGGGCGCGTCTGCCCGCGAAAGAAGACCGACCACGCACCGGCCGCCCCGATGGTCAGGAGCACGATGCATCCGAGCGTCACCGCAGCACGCCTACTCATCACTCATACCGCACCGCTTCAATGGGGCGCAGACGGGCCGCGAGCAATCCCGGCGCGACGCTCGCGCCCGCCGCCACGGCGAGCGTCATCACGCCCGTGAGCAGCAGGACGGACGGCGCGAGCGTGAACTGCATCTTGAACAGCTGCGTGCCCGCCAGCCGCACGAGGTAGTGCGCGAGCACGAACCCGCCGACCAGCCCGATGAGGTAGCCGATGATCCCGAGCAGCAGCCCTTCACTGACGAGGAGGCGCAGGAGCGCGTCGCCGCCCGCGCCAATCGCCCGCAGAATGCCGAGTTCCCGCCTGCGCTCCGTGATGTTCAGCACGAGCGTGTTGACGAGGCCCATCACGCCGATGACCGCGACGACGATGACCATCGCGAGGAGCAACACCGAGAGGATGCGCACCGTTGACTGCGTGCTCGCCCGGTCCTCGTACGACGCGAGCGACTGCGGCCCCAACGGGCGGAACTGCGCTTCGAGTCGGCGCACCGCCGCGTTGACGCCAGCGGGCGAGCTATCTGTGAACCGCACGGCGAAGACGTCCGCGATGTTGCTGCGGCCCCGCAGGGTGTTCGCGTTCTCCGGCGTCATGAAGAGCTTACCCGTCGAGTGGCTACCCAGATAGGTGCTCTCGTCGTCCACGACGCCGACAATCGCGTACGTCTGCTCCCGCTTTCGCACGACTGCGGTGATCGAATCGCCGGCATGGAGATTAAAGCGGCGGGCAAGGTTCGCCGTGACGACCGCCTCGTACGGCTCGTGTGCGCTGTACCACCGCCCTTCCGTCATCGGGTGCAGGTACAGCCCGGTATCGGCAGGCATCCCCCAGAGGTCGGTCAATGACTGGAAGACATAGGCGTCGTCGCGCACCCAGCCCTCGGCGGCGATGATATCCGGGTCGCGCCGCAACTCGCTGGTGAACGCGGGCGCGTACGGCTTGGGGAAACTGATCCACGCATCCGTCGCGTACGTCGCATAGAGGTTGTCGATGGTGTGCGTCAGCGAGGCGTTGAGCGCCTGCGTGCCGATGAATGCCGCCGTGCCGATGCCGATGACGAGCACGGTGATCGTCGAGCGGACGCGCCGCCGCCAGGTGTTGCGAATCGCCATCGCCACCATCGCGGTCGTCCCCTGCAGGCGCGCCAGCGCGCGCTGGACGACGCCGACGCCGTAGTCCGCGCGCACGCCGTAGTTGCGCAGGAGTTCGAGCGCGCTCACGCGAGTTCCCTGCCACGCGGGCAGGAGCGCGGCACCGACGCTGACGCCGAACCCGACGGCGAACCCAATCAGCACCTCGCGCGGCGCGACCGTGAACGCGGGCAGCGCGAGGCCGATCAACCCGCCGAGGAATGACGCGAGCACGCCGCCGCCGACCACTCCCGCGACGATGCCGATGCCACTGCCGACCAGCCCGACGAGCACGGCGGGCAACAAGTACGTCCGCAACACCTGCCAGCGGGACGCGCCGAGCGCGCGCAGGATGCCGACCTGCCGCATCTCCTCGGACATCACCGCGCTCATCGTGTTCCAGACGAGGAACCCGCTCAGCACGACGCCGATCACCGAGAAGACGGACATAAAGAGGAGCAGCGCGCCGAGTTCCTTCGTGCCGACCGCATCCTGCGGGTCGCGGATCGCGCCCTGACCATGCGGGATGCCGCGCTTGTCGAGGGTGCGCAGGAGCGATTGGCGCGTCTCCGTCGCGCGCCGGAACTCGGTCAGGCGCAGCAGCAGTTGGTTGTCGCCCTGCTCCTTGCGCCACGTCTGCACGTCTCCCGCCGGGGCGTAGCCCGTCGCGCGGTTCTGGATCGTCGCGTCCGCCTCGCCGGGCGTCCGCGTGAAGCCGCTGATCCGGGCATACACCGGTTCCGCCGCCACGCTCGCGCGCAGCGCAATCGTCTCCCCGATGCGCACGGGTTGCAGCCGTTGCGCCGACTCGTCGAGCACCGCCTCGCCCGTCCCCGGCCACCGGCCCGTCACGAGCGTCGGGCGATTGATGCGGATGTCGCCGAAGTCGTGCACGCCGTAGATCAGCACGTCGCGGTACGGGCCGCCATTCGACCACTGCAAGTGGTTCGCAACGCGCGATTCCGCCTCCGCGACGTTGTCCGTCTCGCGCAGCAGATTGACGAGCGCGGGCG
>JBBSII010000591.1:0-3250 GCA_038232175.1 Thermomicrobiales bacterium | reverse complement strand
GTCCACACGGGCGGCGGTGGCGTTGCGGACGCCGGGCGTGCCGTGGCAGTGGGCGGAGACGCGCTTGCCGAGCCGGTGCGCGTCGTTGACGAGCGCGACCATCTCCGCCTCGGAGAACTGCTCGCGGCGCGGGTTCGTGCCAGGTGTGATGCCGCCACCCGTCGCCATCACCTTGATAAAGTCCGCGCCCGCCTTCACCTGGGCGCGCACTGCCTGCTTAATCTCCGTCTCGTTGTCCACCTCGACGCCGAAGAAGTAGCAGTGGCCGCCCGTGCTCGTCAGGCACGCGCCGGAGGCCCAGATGCGCGGCGCGTCGATCAGCCCCATCTCGCGCGCCTTGCGAACGGCGAAGACGATGTTGTTCTTCGTGCCGCAGTCCCGCAGCGTCGTGACGCCCGCCATGAGCGCCTTCTTCGCGTGCTTGATCGCGAGCGCCATGAAGAGTTCGTCCGACATGCCGAAGTAGTCCGCGAGAAGGTTCGGGCCGCTGGAAAGCGTCAGGTGGCAGTGGCAGTTAATCAGTCCCGGCATCAGCGTCACGTCGCCGAGAGCGGTCATTTCGACGCTCGTGTCGGCCTGCGGGAGGTCCGCCTGCTTGCCGATCCGCGTGATCGTGTCGCCGTCGTACTGCACGAATGCGTTGTGATAGACACCCTGCCCATCGGCGGCCCAGACGCGGTCAGCGGTGACGGTAATGGTTGGCACGGTCGTTCCCCTTCCTGATTTCCCCGAATACCCCACGACGATCGGCGATGCGGCAGTATAGCGTGGTCTGCGTAGCGAGTAACGAGGGGGATCGCCCCGACATCTTGTTACTGGTTACTTTCAACTCGTTACTCGCTACTCGCTACTCGCTACTTCCCGCTACTTCGATGAACTCCGCGCGTGCGCCGTCCGCGTCGATGGTGAGGAGGGCGATGGAGGGGGATTCGTCCGGCAGGTTCGCGATCGCGCCGGGGTTGAGGAAGAGCGTCCGACCGACACGGCGCAGGAGCCGCCGGTGCGAATGGCCGAAGATCAGGACGTCCGCGTCCGGGAACCGCCGGTGGTTGCGCGCGATCAGTGCATCGTTGAAGGCGTCCCGCGCGATGGGGGCGGGCGTGCGCTTGATGAACCCCCGCCGCTTGTCCCAGAGCCACTCGTGCGGCCTGCCATGTCCGTGCGCCAGAACAATCCGCTGGCCCATCACCTCCAGATGCACCGTGTACGGCAGGTGTGGGCTGGAGCGCGAGCGCGACGTGAGGTGCACGTTGCCCCGCACCGCGATGACGGGCGCGACGGCGGAAAGCGTGGCCAGCGCGCCCGGCTCATCGACATCACCGGCGTGGAGGATCAATGACACCGCCGCCGCGCGGAAAATCTTGGCTACCGCAGGGGGCAAGGCGGCAAGCCGGTGTGGGATGTGCGTGTCGGAGAGGACGCCGAGGCGGATGGACTGCAAGAACCGAATCCTTCCCGATCACATACGCCGCCGCAACTGCGCACGGGGGTGTGCACGTCTGATGCATCATGGGCAGGCCTGCCCGCGCGTGATGATAGCGTCTGACCTCCCCACTTGTCGCGCTCACGCCGCGTCGCCGGTGGTGGCCGCAGTCGCAGCGTCCCAACGAAAAACGGGAGTGGCGCCGCCGCTCCCGTCGCATCTCGCGTCTTGTGCCAGTGGCTTATCCGTCGCCCAACCGGCGGACATAGGCGGCCTCACCACCATCACCGGTGCGTGGTGATGCAATAACCGATGGCGCCGCCGCGCTCGGGGCCGCAGCCGAGGCGGCTGGGGCAGTCGTCGAGGCGCCACCCGCGCCCATCACGACGATGGACCCGTGCATGGTTGGGTGGACGCTGCAGAAGTAGGTGAAGGTGCTGGCCTGATTGAAGGTAATCTTCCCGGATTGACCCTTCTGCAGCCTGCCCGTGTCGAAGACGAAGGCGCTGCCGGGGTCACTCGTCGCGGTGTGCGGCGCGGTATCCTGATTCGTCCAAGCCACCGTCGTCCCGACGGGGATGGTCAGGGGTGTCGGGTCGAACTTGAAATTCATGATGTTGACCGAGACATCGGCGGAGACCGCCGTCGAGAACTGGACGCTCATCAGCCCCGCGATCAGCAGCGCGAGGAGCACACCCGCGAGCGCACGATGATACCGCCGAACCTGCCCAAGAGATCGCATACGACCCTCCTTTTCCTCCGCACACCGACCATCGGTGCGCCCCCGTGAGTCCGCCCCACACTCCGTAGTACGTCCCGGCGAGTGCCTTCGGATTGCCCACAATACACTGACGTTATTCCGTGAAGTTTCTCTGCACAATTGAGCGGCGCAGCGCGCACCATTCGCCCGCCTCAGGATCAATTCTCGCAGTGCGTTGTTGCCCGTGTTTCCATGCCGACGTGTGGCAGTTAGTCATTGCCATGGGCGGGGGCGGGTGCGGTCGCGAAGGGGGTGGGCGTCGCGTCTTCGGTGGGGAGGTGGATCGACTTCCACGCCCAGACGATGAGGACGGCGTAGAGTACCGCATCCATGCCAAAGATCGTCCGCAGGCTGTGCGTCGCGTCCGTCACCGCGCCGGAGACGAAGGGGGCGGCGGCGTTGCCGATCATCGCGAGTCCGCCGAGCGTGCCAAAGGCGGTTAGTTTCCACTGTTCCGGGAGCGCCCGCGCCGCGATTGCATACGCCAGCGTCGTGTTGCCGCCGATGAAGATGTCGAGCATCGGGCGGAGGAAGAGCAGTTGCCACCACTGCTGCGCCAGCGCGATTGGGATCAGCACCAGACAGCCGCCCGTGAGTGTGACGAGTAACAGGTTGCGCGGGCTGCGCCCCCGGCTGAGGCGGCCCATCGTCATCGCCGCGATCGCCGCCGCGATGGACCCGCTGGTGATGACCGCGCCGGAGATCGTGCCGAGCAGGCGTTCCGGTGCGTGGAGGTGCTGCACGTAGAGGGGGATGAGGGGGCCGAAGGTGCGCTCGATGAAGCTGATGGAGACGAGCGTCACCATGATGGCGAGGAAACCGGGCAGGTGCGCGAGCACGGAGATCGACGCCCGCTCCTTGCGCTTGGGGGTCGAGGCGCGGTCGTGCCTGGCGTCGAAGAGCCAGAAGAAGACGACCGACGCGACCACGCTCAACCCGCGGGAGACTAAAAAGGTCTCCCGCAGCCCGACGGTGTCCGCGAGGACACCGCCGAAGATCGGGCCGAGCGCCGCCGCGATGAACTGCGTCGATTGCAGCGTGCCGATTGCCTGCGCAATCTTCTCCCG
>JBBSII010000590.1:0-3251 GCA_038232175.1 Thermomicrobiales bacterium | reverse complement strand
GCTATGGGGGATTTGGCATCCGTCCGCGCGATCGGCGTGGGCCGTCCCTCATGCGGTGGAGTAACGCAAATACGGTGCCACAATATCCCCTGGGAAATTGTGTCACTGGTATGAAAGATGCATCACCCGCCGCAAGCAGTAACGGGTGGGCGCGTGCGAGTTAGATTGCGCGCCGGATGCGGGGAGTAAAGTATTGGGTAGCACAGCGCGCGAGCGGGACGGACAGACCAGGGCAGCGCCGGATCTGCGGGAGCAGGAGCAGGAAAAGGTCGAGCAGCACGCCGCGCCGCGCCCTATCGTCGTCTACGAGACGATTCGGCGCGAGGGCGAGGAGGAGTTGCGCCGTACCTGGTCCGCACTCGCGTGGTCCGGGCTGGCGGCGGGGCTGTCGATGGGCTTCTCGCTCGTCGCGATGGGGCTGATCCGCGCGGCTCCCCGACGCGCCATGGCGACCACTCGTCGTCAACCTCGGCTACAGCATCGGCTTCCTGATCGTCATTCTCGGTCGGCAGCAACTCTTTACCGAGAACACATTGACACCGATCCTGCCCCTCCTCAACAAACCGAGCGGCGCGACGCTCTGGCGGGTGGCGCGCCTCTGGGGCGTCGTCCTGACGACCAACCTGTTCGGCGCGCTCATCTTTGCGTGGGTGATCGGGCATACCGCCGTCTTCCAACCGGAAATCCGGGAGGCGTTCGCGACGATCGGGCAGGATGCGTTGAAAGGGAGTTTCTGGACAGTCCTGCTGCGCGCGATTTTCGCGGGGTGGCTGATTGCGCTGATGGTCTGGCTGCTCCCTGGCGCGGAGCATTCCCGCCCGATGGTCATCATCATCCTCACCTTCCTCGTCGGCCTCGGCGGGTTCGCGCACATCATCGCCGGTTCGGTTGAAATCTTCTACCTGCTCACGACAGGCGCGGCCTCGTGGGGACATGGGATCGGCGGCTGGCTCGTGCCGACATTCATCGGCAACATCGTTGGTGGCCTCTCGCTCGTGGCCGCGCTCAATCACGCGCAGGTTACGTCGGGCGGCGGCGAGGAATCGGAAGCGGCGTAAGGCGACGCGCCAACCGCTTTCGGTGCATCATGCGCTCGCCAAATTCGGGGCGATCCGGGGTGTGTTATGCTGCGCAATCGCGGGTCGAACGGTGCGTCGCACTTGCCGTGCGCGTACGCGTGTGGTATATTTTGAAGCTGAATAGTAGAGAAAAGCCGGTGCGCTCAGATGCCTGGTCTGCATGGCGGCAGGAATCTCGAAAACTCGAAGGAGGAGTACCGACGCAATGGCGGATGTGCAACAGAACGGACACAATGCGAACCCAAATGCCCTGGTCATCGATGACCTGCACGTCTCTGTGGGGGATCGGCAGATCGTTCGGGGGCTGAACCTGACGATACGCCCCGGCGAAGTCCACGCGATCATGGGGCCGAACGGCTCCGGCAAGTCCACCCTCGCCAATACGCTGATGGGCAATCCCGCCTACACCGTCGATGGTGGTCATGCGTGGCTGAAGGGGCAGGACATCCTCGAACTCGAGACGGACGAGCGGGCGCGGCTCGGGCTCTTTCTCGCCTTCCAGTACCCGACGGAGATTCCCGGCGTGCGCGTGGAGGACTTCCTGCGCCTCGCGTACAACTCGACGCATGGCACCGACCTGACGCCGATTGAGTTCCGGATGCAGCTCTGGGACACGCTCGGTGACTTGCAGATGGATGCGTCGTTCGCCAAGCGATACGTCAACGAGGGCTTCTCCGGCGGCGAGAAGAAGCGGAACGAGATCGTGCAGATGGCGATCCTCCAGCCGACTATCGCGGTGCTCGATGAGACGGATTCCGGCCTCGACATCGACGCCCTGCGCATCGTCGCGGATGGCGTGAATACGCTGCTCAAGCGAAATGGCGACAAGATGGGCGTGCTGGTGATTACTCACTATCAGCGGCTGCTTAACTACATCAAGCCCGATTTCGTGCATGTGCTGGCGCGGGGCCGCATCATCAAGAATGGTGGCCCGGAACTGGCGCTTGAACTCGAAGAGAAGGGCTACGGCCCGATGCTCGCCGAACTCGGTGAGGAACTGACCCCGGAAGAAGCCGCCGCCCCCGGCGCGACGGTTTAAGGAGCGACAACCATGAGCGACGAGACGATCCAAGAAATGCGCGAACTCCTGCCGCAGGACGAACTGGCGGCGGATCTTGGGGTCGAATCCTACCAGGAAAAGTTTGGCTTCCACGACAGCGAAGCGAACTACGCGGTCAAGTTCGAGCGGGGCCTCAATCACGATGTCGTGGAGCGGATCAGCGCACTGAAGAAGGAACCGGAGTGGATGCGTGCGCTGCGCCACAAGTCCCTCGACTACTTCGAGGCGCGCGCCATGCCCACCTGGGGCGGCGACCTCAGCGAGATCGACTTCCAGAACATCCACTACTACATGAGCGCGACCGACAAGAACGCGCGCACCTGGGACGATGTGCCGGATTACATCCGTAACTCCTTCGACAAGCTCGGCATCCCGGAGGCGGAGAAGAACTTCCTCGCCGGCGTCGGCGGCCAGTACGACTCCGAGTCCATCTATCACAACATCTCGATGGACTGGGAGGAGAAGGGCGTCATCTTCTGCGACATGGACACCGCGCTCCGGGAGCACGAGGACCTCGTCAAGGAGTATTTTGGCACGATCATCCCGCCAAACGACAACAAGTTCGCCTCCCTGAACACGGCGGTCTGGTCCGGCGGCTCCTTTGTCTACGTGCCGAAGGGCGTCAAGGTCGATCTGCCCTTGCAGGCGTACTTCCGCATCAACGCGGAGAACTCCGGGCAGTTCGAGCGGACGCTGATCATCGCGGACGAAGGCTCGCAGGTCCACTACGTCGAGGGCTGCACCGCGCCGGTCTACGCGACCGAATCTTTGCATAGCGCCGTCGTGGAGATCATTGTCAAGAAGGGCGCGCGCGTCCGCTACACGACGATCCAGAACTGGTCCTACAACGTCTACAACCTCGTCACGAAGCGGGCCGTCGCCTACGAGAACGCGGTGATGGAGTGGGTGGACGGCAACCTCGGCTCGAAGCTGACGATGAAGTACCCCGCCATCTACCTGATGGAGCCGGGCGCGCGCGGGGACATCCTCTCCGTCGCCTTCGCGGGCAAGGGGCAGCATCAGGACGCAGGCGGCAAGGTTGTCCACGTCGCGCCGAACACCGCGAGCACGATCCTCTCGAAGTCGATCTCGAAGGACGGCGGGCGGGCGTC
>JBBSII010000589.1:0-3256 GCA_038232175.1 Thermomicrobiales bacterium | reverse complement strand
CGTGCTCACCCTCGATGTGCGCCGCTTCCACGGGCCGCTGCGCGCCCGGCTGGTGCGGGATGGCCTGGTACTCCAGCGCGTGAACCGGCCGGAGCGCGCCGATGGGAGCCACCAGATCGAGTTCCGTGACTCGGTGGATACGGCAGCCTTTTACCGCGTCGAGTTGCACCAGGACCGTGGCAACGAGAGCGAGGACGCCGGGTCGTTGCGGGCATTTGGCAACCCAATTTTTGTTCAGCCCCCAGGTCGCTGACTGGGTCATCTGCGTGGTAGCACGAAAAGGTGAACTCCGAAGGAGTATCGAATGCACCCACACGAGGCAGCAGCCCCTCAACTCTTTCCGCCATCGCGCAAGCTGGTCATCGGCATGGTCCATCTCCTGCCGCTGCCCGGTTCGGAAGATTACCGTGGCGGTGGGCTCGGCCCGATCCTCGAACGTGCCCGCCGGGAGGCGAGCACGCTCGCCGCCGGTGGCATCGACGCGATCATGCTCCAGAACACGGGGGACTTGCCCCCCGCGCGGGACGGCGAGCCCGAAACGATCGCCGCGATGAGCGTGATCGGCACCGCGCTCCGGCGCGAGGTCTCCTGTCCGCTCGGCGTCAATGTGCTCGCGAACGGTGCCGTCGCGGCGCTCGCGATTGCCCAAGCAATTGAGGCGTCCTTTGTCCGCATCAAAGTGTACGTTGGCGCGGTGGTGACGACGGAGGGTCTGCTGACAGGAGCCGCGAAGGAGGCGCTCACCTTTCGTCGCCGGATCGGCGCGGAGCGGATCGCGATCATGGCCGATGTCTACGACCGGACTAGCGCGCCCGTGGGAGACATGCCCATCGCCGTCGCGGCGGATCTCGCGCTGCGCCACGGCCACGCAGACGCAGCGATCGTGACCGGGTACTCGGTGGAGGACTCGCTGGCGCGCATCGGCGACATCAAGGCGGCGATCCCCGGCGCGGTCGTCCTGGCGGGGGGCGGCACGACCGCCGAGAATGTCGGCCGGTTCCTGGCGTGCTGCGACGGTGTCGTCGTGGGATCGAGCATCAAGGATACCGGGCAGTTCGTCGGGACGGTCGACCCGGAGCGGCTCGCCGCCTATATGGACGCGGTTGCATCGGCGCGAGGAGCCTAAAGGCGCGATGCCACATGTGTTGGCGTATCTAAACCGGTCGCGTTACCGCCTGCCAGGCGCGCTCGCGGCGCGCTTCCGCCTCCACCCGCATCGCGACATCGGGGCGCGGGAGTGCGAATTGTTCGATCAAGAACGACGCGGCGACCGCGCCATAGCAGCCGGCCCGCGCGGCGTCGCCCGTCTCCACCCAGCCGATTAGGCATCCGCCGCAGTACGCGTTGCCTGCCCCCGTCACGTCTACCACTCGCGTCGGCACGGCGGGTATGTGCCAGGTCCGGCCCGTTGGGACATGACGGATTAGCGAACCTTCTGCACCCATCCGCAGCGCGAGCACGCCCGCGCCGACTGATTGCAACCTGTCGAGGCACGCAGACAGATCTGCGGCGCCGGTACGTTCCATGGCGTCGGCGAGGTCCGGCGAGAAGATGTCCACACCGGCCAGCAGCCCCTCCAGCGAAGCGCGATCGTCCGCGTCGCAGAGGGCGGCGAAGGATTCCACGCAGAGCGCCGTCCCGTGCGCGGCCTTGAGGTGTCGGAGGAAGGCGAGCTGCTCGGCGTCCGGTTCCACCGCGTGGATACCGCGTGCATGGTGATATGCGACGGGCGCCTGCGCGGGCGGCACGCGCACCTGCGACCAGTCGCGCGGCCCGCGCATCACTTCGATACGGCTCTGGTCGTCATCGTACAACAGCCAGAGCCTGAACCGTTCGTACGGCGCGGGGCACAGCCCGCGCACGTCGATCCCGCATGTTTCCGCGAGAAAGCGGCGATCGTCGGCGGGGAAATCGGGCGCGACATGCGCGACGAGTCCCACCGCGTCGGACCATACGCGCATACCAATGGCGGCCTCCGCCCCGCCGCCACCGATCAGACCCATCTTCGTGCGGCCATCGGGGAAGACGAGATCGTTGATCCATAGGCCGCTATAGGTGAAATAGTCGACGCTCATGCATCCACCGCACCCCTCCGCGTGACCGGCAGACCGGCGAATTTGTTGTCGCATGTCGGTGCCGTGTTGACAATCATCACCCCTCCGGTACACTCGCAACCCAGAGCCAGCGCATCCTTCATGAGCGGGAAGTCATTATGGTCAGATTCGTCACCGTGGGCAATATGACGATCGATGAGATCCTGCTACCGGATGGGCGCTCCGCGTCGTCCCAGTGCGGCGGCAACTGTCTCTATGCCGCAGTCGGGGCGCGCATCTGGTCCGACTCCGTCGGGATCGTCAGCCTCGTCGGTACCGACTTCCCGGCTGCATGGCTGGATACGGTCCGTGCGGCCGGCATCGATGTCCGGGGCGTCGCCGACATGCCACAGCCCCACGGGATGCGCGCCGGGCTTGCGTATCGCGCCGATGGGGAGCGCGCGATGTTGCAGGACGGCGTATTGGGCCGCGACGAGTACGACAAGTACCCGCACGAGTGGCAGGAGTGGTCGGATTACTCACCGGGGCCGGAGCATGTACCCGCAGCATACGCGAACGCGATCGGGGTGCATTTTGCGCCCGTCCCCGTCCGGGCGCACGAATCGCTCGTCCCGGCGATGCGCCGCCCCGGCCGCCGCATGACGCTCGACTCGCCATGGTGGGACGGCGCGGCCGGGCGGTATGAGCCGCATCGAGCGTTGCTCGCAGCGATCGATGCGCTTCTGCCGAGCGAGCACGATCTGCGTGTCTTCTTCCGCACATCGGTCGACCCGGCGGAGGGGGCGCAGGCGCTCGGTCGGCTCGGACCGGCGGCGATTGTCGTGAAAATGGGATCGCGCGGCTCGCTGGTCTATACGCCGCGGACCGAGACGATGATGCACGTCCCGGCGTTCCCGTGCGCCGCGGTCGATCCGACGGGGGCGGGGGACGCGTTTTGCGGCGGCTTTCTGGTGGGGCTGGTCGAGACGGGCGACCCGGTCGAGGCGGCCTGCTACGGGACGATCTCGGCGTCCTTTGTCGTGGAAGGTTTCGGGTCGCTCTTCGCGCTACACGTCGAACGTCGCGACGCCGAGGCGCGGCGGCGATCCTTGAACGTCCAGCCAATGTAGGAGGGGTCATGCAGGAGTCGCGCAATCTCTTTCAGTCGCCGTTGATCGTCGATGACATCCACGCACAGGCGACGCTGATCCGCGAGGTGGTCG
>JBBSII010000588.1:0-3260 GCA_038232175.1 Thermomicrobiales bacterium | reverse complement strand
CTGAACCCGGATTTGGTCCACCCAATGCGTTAGTCTGCTACCTCTTTCGAGACCTCCCAGGTGGCCGCGAAGGCGGCCGGCGTCCCATATCTCAGCGCCTGATGGGGCCGCTCGGTATTGTTGATGAACGACAATTACCCATTGCCGGCGGATTGCCTCACGGGAGAATCTTACCCGACCGCGGCCGTTGCCTCATCGTTGATCGTACCGCTTTCTCCCGCAGCCCGTCCCACGACGATCGCCCGCAAGGGCAGCGGGAACGACCGCTTCACGAGCACCTCCTCCTCGAGCCACTGGTCGTCGAACGCGAGGACAGTGCGCATCCGCCACTCCTGGACCCGCCGTTGGAGCGTCCGCACTTGCGTCGCCGGGAATACCCCCGGATAGCGCTCTGTAAGTGCTCGAATGCTGCTTTCGCTGTCCGCTCCGGATGCGCCGTCAATTCCGCCTCGACCTCGTGCCACACCTCCGCGAACGGATCCAGCCGCGTCCGATACAGCCGCGGGCCTTTCAGCCCTTTCGAACGCCGATATTTCCTCCCTCCTTCTGATCCGGACCCCACGCGCGTCTCCGGTGCCGATGCGCCATCAAGCGAGAAGCGGATCGTCGGCATCGCATCCTGGGCGGCTTTGCTACTCGCCGCGACACGCTCCGGCATCTGGGTGGCCGCATGCTTCCAGAGCGCATCCTGTAACTGCGCGATCTGCCGCAAGAGTTGGACCGGATCGAGTGCCTGGGCGATCGCGGTCAATCGCACCTGATCTGGCGTACTCAAGACCTCCGCCGCCAACAGGCGTTGGAATGGGGTCTTCGCCGGATCGTAGCGCCGCCGCAGTTTGCCGCCGGCGCGCTCCTTGAGCCGCAGCTTCATCGAGGGCTGGAAGAAGTTTACGTAGAGCCGCACTGCCCGATACAACTCGGCCAACTGCCGGTACGCGTGCTCACCTTCGAAGCGATCATAGCCCACCAGTTGCCGGACGATCGCCCCGTTCTTCTGCTCCACGAAGCACTGGTCGTTTTTCTTGGCGACCCGCCCGCGCGTGAAAGTGATGTGCTCGCGCGCGCAATAGTCGAGGAGATCGGTGTTCAGGAACTCCGTGCCGTTGTCGGTGTCCAGCCCGAGCAGGGGCATCGGCAGCAGCGTGCGCAAACGATCGAGGCCTTGGATGACGGTGTGCTGACTGCGGTGCAGCAGGGCCAGGCACTCGGTCCAGCCAGTGGCGACATCGGTCAGGACGAGCGTCTGCAGGAAGGCACCCTCTGCCTAAGGACCACAATGCGCGACGAGGTCGGCTTCGAAAAAACCCGGTACGACATCATCCCAGCCGGTGAAGGTGCACACGGGCACCTGCTGCTTAATGAGCAGCCCACGCCGCGTGGTCGTCATCCCGTGCGGCGCATCGCGTTCCCGATACGGTCGCAGGAGGCGATCGGCAGTCGCTGGACTGAGCGTGAGCAGCTGCGCGCGCACCGCGTCATTCAGAGAAAGATGACCGTGACACTCGAGACTCGGGACCAACTCGGGCAAGAAGGGGACGAGTCGTTTGGCGCAGATGCGATTGGCTGCCGTCCACGCTACCAGCAGCGCGTCCTGCACGGCCGCACCGTAGGATCGCTCACGCGGCCGGGTCAGCGGCATGGGCGGAGTCATGGGATGGGCAAGGAGCCGAATGGCGTACTTGCGGTCATAGCCGGTGACGGCGACGAATTCATCGAGAATGACGGACTTCTGCTGTGACGTCGCACTCTGATAGCGCAGTGCGACGCGCGCGAGCAACTCGCGTTTGGCCAGGAAACTCATCGAAGCACTCACCCTTCCTCCCTTCACGTGGCGATGGACCAGCGTCGGGTGACATTATTGGTGAGGCAAAGACCCGCTCAAAGTGTCTTCTCTCGTGAGGCAAGTCGCGCCAAAAGCCTACTCAACGGAGCGCACAGCCATGTCCGCCGGCGCTCATCGCCGAGAATGCATAGCCCTGGTCAGGGACATGTCATATCTTGACTGTACGTACGATTTCGGTGATGATCGCTCCGAGCGTCATGAGCAGTCGGCACGTAAGGAGCGTTATCCATGCCGATCACTGTAGCCGTCACGAATCAGAAGGGGGGCGTCGGCAAGACGACGCTAACAATCAACACGGCGGCGGCACTGGCCGCGATGGGGGAGCGGGTGCTCCTGATCGACCTCGACCCGCAGGGGCACCTCACCGAGGGGATGGGGCGACAGGACATTTACGATCAGGCGAAAGTGTCGCTATACAACTGCCTCGTCGACCGCGACCCGCCGACCCTCGCCGATCTCGTCACGCAGGCCGCGACCGACCCGTTGGACCTCATCCCGGCGACGGTGGAGATGACCGTCGTGGAGCAGCAACTCTGGGGGGCGAAGAATCGCGAGCACAAGCTGCGGCTCCTCCTCTCAGACATGCAGCCCCAGTACGATTGGATCTTCGTGGACTGCCCGCCGAATCTCGGCCCCCTCACTGACAATGCCCTCAACGCGGCGGAGAATGTCCTGATCCCCGTGCAGGCGGAGCCGACGAGTGTGCGCGCGTTGGAACTCCTCACCTACCAGATCGAGACAATCGAGAAGGCACTGAGGATCCACATCAATGTGCTGGCGGTGGTACCGAACCTCGTGCGGAACACGAACCTCGCCAAATCGGTGATGGTGGACCTGCGGGAGCTCGTGCCGCACGTCACGCCCTTCCACATCCCGATGCGCGGGATGTTGCAAGACGCATGGGGGGCGGGCTGCTCAATCTTCTCGTACCGGGCGCACTCATCCGGGGATGAGAAGGCCCGGTCAGAGATCTGTGCGATCTACACCCAGCTCGCCGAGTATGTGATGGAGCGCGTCGGGCGCACGGCGCGTCGGGAGGTGACCGTTGGTCGATGAGCGCAGGAAGCGGCTCGCCACGATGGGGCAGCGCTTCAATGACAAGGGGCCGGGGAGGCCGCCGACGGAGCACAACCGCGAGCGGCAGAGCATCTATATGGACGCCGCGCGGTGGAAAGCGGCGAACGCGTTCTGCAAGGAGCTGATGACGGCCCTCTACATCGAGGACGGGCTGGACGCGAAGAAGTTCGACGTGCACGAGGAGGTCTTCGCCTTCGCCACCGAGCACCGCCCGGAGATCATGGCGCGGCTGCGTGCCCGACTGGCGGAGGAGTCCTGAATCTCATTACGTGCATACCGTAAACACAACTCCGCATATAAACAAAATACACCACGTCAGCACCCCTCTGAGTCTGGTTTT
>JBBSII010000587.1:0-3276 GCA_038232175.1 Thermomicrobiales bacterium | reverse complement strand
GGGATTGTGCTGTGCGGCACTGAGTGTCGCGAGATAGAGCGCCGTCCGCAGTCGCCCGTTCCCGGTATGACCGATGCGCGGCCGACCGCGCACACTGGTACCCGATTCGTAGGGATTCGGGGCCAAGCCCGCGTACGCGACCGCCGCTTCGGGGGTCGGACAGATCGTGAAGTTGAGCGTTGTGACGAGCAGCCATGCCGCCGTGATTAACCCGACGCCTTTGATGCTTTGCAGATGGGCAGCGGAAGCAGCCCAGGCGCCGTCGGCAGCGAGCGCCTCGCTGATCTCAGCTTCGATCGCGGCAATCTGTTGCCCCAGCGTCTCGATCAGCTCCTCCATCCGGGCCTTGACCGAGGCGATGACAAGAGGAGCGAACAGCAGCGCGTGCAACTGATTCATGATCTGCCGCTGCACATCGAGGAGGGCATCGCGCTGGGCGAGGCGCTGCTGAACCTGATAATAGACGGCGGGAGGCGGTGCCCAAAGTGCGGGTTGGAGCAACGCAGCTAACTGGGCCAAGGTTTGTGCATCAATCGCGTCGGTCTTGGCGCGCCTGAGCAGCGCCTTGGCGAAATGGTGCGCCTGGGCCGGATTAATCACGCTCACCCGGTAGCCGGAATGGACCAGTGTCGTGGCGAGGACAATCCAATAGGAGCCGGTCGCTTCCATGACGACATGGACCTCCGCAGGCACACAGCCCGTCTGACCGAGCCGCTCGTGCAGCGTGGCATACCCCTGCGGCGATTGCGCCACAGTGATCGGGCGACCAGCCGCCTCACCTGGGCGGAGCCAGGCGGCAGCGAGGGATTTCGCAGCAATATCGATCCCAACGAAGAGAGAGGGAGATGAAGCGGTCACGGCAGGCTCCTTTCCATGTGGCGAGTGACGACGGCGATTCCGTGGGCGGCCGTGACGTGCGCTCGTGATACGTGGTCGAAGCCACACGATACGGTCCACGCTCTGGCCGACCCGAGGTGACGGGGGACAATCTTCGCTACGCGGTCGGTGCCGCGGCTGTCACCACGTCCTCACCATCACCCAGGAATCGGACCCTCTCAATATACGAGCTGTCATGAGGGGCAAAGTAGGAGACGCGGCGCGGGCATATGGGATCAGCCGGGGGACGCTCTATCAGTATCTGCGGCTGGAGGAATGAGCCGTGTCGCCGCGGTCGATCCGGACGCCGGCGGATGGATGAACACCGTCGAAATGGTCAGGCGGGTGCTGGGTTCGCGTCTGCGCGCGGAGCCGAGACGCTCCCGACTGGCTGGTACACTCTGGATTGCGGGTCGACGTCCGCCACAGCAGCAAGCCAGGAGGTCACGTGAGCAAGCACACTAAACACGGACCCGGCCGAACAGCGGCAGCCGGAGAAAGACTCGGCCGCCTTACCGTCACCGTGGAGCAGGAAATGATCACCGCCCTCGCGCTGGCGGCGCAGAGGCGTGGCGTCTCGCTCTCCGAGTTGACGCGCATCGCCCTCGCGGATTGGCTGCGGCGGGAGCTACCGGTCGGGGCGATGCCGCACGAGGCGCAGACACCGGAGAGCAAGGCAGAGGACGGTCACTAACCATGCCGCCGCCCGCCGCCGACGCGATGGACGCCGATAGAGCTGTTTCCGTACCGATCAATCACCCGAATTGCCTACCCTGTAAGGGAAAAGAGGGGTCAGTAGCATCGCATGCCGCTCTCATGTGCGTCCGGCGCGAAGCGTTCACGCCATCTTCAGTACGAGCAGCAAGGCGAGGCTGATGATGAAGACGGTCCAGACGTCCTCCGAGAACGGGCGGGTCGGCTCATCGGGAAGCGCCCGCTGCGATGTCTCGTGATCGTCTCTGTCCATGGTTCCCTCCTCTGTCATCTCGGCGTATCCTCCCGCATCATCCCGCAGGTCACGACCGTCCCGACACTGTTTCCTCATCGTCTCCTTCGCGCTGTGCCCAGATGCCCTGTAACTCCTGCCGAATGTCCGTAACGTCGCGCACATCCCCTTTGGAGATGCGCAGACACAGATCAACCACCTGGTCCGGCGAGGCCGTCTCCGGCAAGGGAAGGCCCATCTGTTCGAGGTAGTACGCAGCAGTCAGAAAACCGGTGCGCTTGTTGGCGTCGTTGAAGGGATGCCCCTGGGTGATGCCGCGAAGGAGCATCGCTGCTTTATCGAATGGTGTGGGATGTGGGTCTTCTCCCTCAAATGTCTGGAAGGCAGCACCGATGACCTGTTCCACAAGTCTCGCATCGCGCGCCGGTGCGACCCGACCGCCAAAGTCCGTGAGCGAAAGGACATTGAAGTAGGAGGCGACTGCCGTGAGCAGGCGCACTTTCGTCTCGGTGGTCTCGGGATCGGCCTTCGTCCAGTCCAGCTGTTCAGCAGCGGCGACATCGAGTTTCGAGAGTTCCGACAGCAGCGGATTCGGGGGTGTCTCATTCATCCTGACGGAAACGCGAGCGAGTGCTCAGCGCGTCTCCTCCCGATCCATCGTGGCAAGGCGGGTGAGGATTTCGCGGACATCCGGCCGCTTGACCATCTTCTCGTAGAAGGCCTGGGGCGTCTTTGCTTTCGTCTCATGCTGCTGATCCTGCACGGCGGTTCGGGCCGGTGCAGTCTGCTCGATTGGCAAGGATTTCGTCTGCATGGTTGGTTCCTCGCGTTCCATAATACAGCGATACTATAGCGGAATAAGTAAGCATTTGCAAGGCCATCCGCGGCGCAGATTCCCCGGTTATACGACAGCGAGTGGCAGGGGTGAGGGACCATCACATTCCCGGCACTCCCGTCGTTTAGATTGCTGTATGCGCGTACAAACATTGTCGCAACACAAGTGGAGGGGTTGCATGGGTCGGTTCAGCAAGCGAACTGTGGGTCACGTTGCGACGAGCGAGCGGGTGATGCACAAGCGGATCAAGTCCATGGCGCGTCGCGGGTACGCGGTCCAGTCCGCGACCGTTCGGCGGGGCAGCGGTTTCCTCGGGCGCTTCGGCACGAAGAGCCGGTGCACCGTCATCTACCAGAGATCGCTCGGCCAGTAGGCTCACACGCCACGGTCGTTGTCCACCGAGGACGTCGCACGGCGGACATTGCACCCCCTACGAGTTGCTCGCCTGACATGAATGGAGCGTATCGTTGTTTGTCCCTGGACTGCACCCCTGCGACCAGACCATCCGTCAAGTCAACTTCTCCCGAAACGCGGTAAACTGACCGCATCGAGAGGAGTAGAAGGATGCCGGGACGCACCCACAGTCGCGACTTCAAGTTGAGCGTCTGTCGCCAGGTTG
>JBBSII010000586.1:0-3284 GCA_038232175.1 Thermomicrobiales bacterium | reverse complement strand
CTCCAGCAGGCCGCCGAGGCGGCTCGTCTTGATGTTGATGATCCGCCCGGCGTTCAGGTCGAGCGCCTTGCGGGCGTCCTCGGCGGTGTGGATCGACTCGTCGAGGCAGATCGGCGTCTCCAGTTCGGCCTGGATGCGCGCGTGATCCACGATGTCGTCGTGGCCGAGGGGCTGCTCGATCATCAAGAGGCCGAAGCGATCCAGTTCCTTGATCTGCGGGATCTGGTCGAGGGTGTAGGCGCTGTTCGCGTCCACCTGCAACGGGAGGTCGGGCCACCGCTCCCGCACCGCCGCGACGGGCACGATATCCCATCCCGGCATGATCTTTAACTTGACGCGCGGGTACCCCTGCGCGACGAACTCGCCGACGACATCGAGCAGCCGCTCCTTGTCCCGCTCGATGCCGAGCGAGACGCCGGAGGTGATCGCGGGCCGGGTCCCGCCGAGCATCTGTGCCAGCGGCAGGCCCTCGACATTCGCCAGGAGCGCCCAGTACGCCATCTCCAGCCCGGAGCGGGCGAAGTTGTTGCCGCGCACCTTCGCGAACCGCGCCAGTAATGCTTCCGGCCCGTCGATCTCCTGCCCGATTACCGTCGGGGCCATGAAGTCGCGCAGCACACTCCACGCCGTCTCGGTTGTCTCCGGGCAGTAGTACGGGTCCGTCGGCACGGCACACTCGCCCCAGCCCGTCTGCCCCGTGTCGTTGTGGACGCGGATGAGCAGGTGGTTCAGGTCGTTCTTGCGGTGCGAACTCGTCTCGAAGCCCCGCACCAGTTCCATGCGGACGTGCAGCAGATCGACGCGGGTGATGCGCATGACGACTTACTCCTTCACGAGTAGATACGCGGCGCGGTTATCGCTCCGGCGGAAGGTCGCGGCGTGGTATCCGGCGGTGAACGCGGCGAGAAACGCGGCGCGAACCGCCTCCTGCCACGCGGGGATGAGGGCGGGTTGGCTCTGGCGCAAGGTTGGCAGGTCCGCCGGGATCTCGATGCTCAGGGTGTCGCCACCCCGGAATGTGCCGCTGACCAGGCGACGCTGCCCACTCTCCGTCTCTTGGGACACGACGAGCGGGACGAGGTCGGTTTCCGCGATCGCCGGCTTCGGTGGCAGAGGATCGGCAGTCGGCCAGACGCAGAGCAGGCGATCGGTTGGCAGGCCGGGGTTGAGGGCGTCCTCGCGCGGGCCGTAGAAATCCGGGTGATAGTGCGTGGCAATCGCACCGAGCGCGACGAGGTTGTAGTGCGCGTTCATCGCCTGCAACGGGTCGAACGCCCACGCAACGACGGGCAAGCCCTGCGCGCGCGCCCATTCCCGCTGCCACTGCTTAATGCGCCGCCCGGCGCCGCCGCCCTGCGCCTCCGGCAGCACGCCCGTCAGTTGGGAATACAGGATCGGTGTGCCATCCAGCACGCCGCGAAAGGCGAATGAGAAGCCGACGAGGCGCGTGCCATCGAATGCCCCGAGCACGAGGCCACCGTACGCGCTCGCCGCCGCGAGGGTCGCGACGGGGATCAAGTAGCCGTCCTCCGTGATCCCCCACGTGCGCCGCTGCACATCCTGGCAGGCGCGCAGTTCCTCCGGGTCGTGGATGGGGCGGATGGTGATAGCAGCGGCATGAATGGGCATCGTCACCGATGCGGGGGTTTGCATAGTCTTCCTCGCTCAACACTATCTGCATCGTGCTTCCCGTCTAGGATAGCATAACGTCTCGGCCACCCGAATCACACGTCGATGATAGCGACGCACCGATGGTACGGCGATTATGAATGGGTACGTACCATTGATTGCAGGGCTTATGCATTCTCGGCGATGAGCAGCGGTAGTCGTGAAAGCGCGCTTCTTTGGTAGGATTTTCGTCTCTCAGGCGAAACCCCCCATCAAAGGAGCGCACGATGCCATCGACGCACGCTTTGTCCCCCGATGCAACCGCTGCGGAGCGCTTGCCCACCTTTCTCCCCACGCTCACCGATGCGTTCGCTGCGGTGCGTGATCCCCGCTCGCGACAAGGGAGGCGCTTCACCGTCGCCGCCCTGCTCACCCTCGCCGTCGCCGCGCCTGATCGCCCGCCTCGATCGGCATGGGCGGGTGCTGACCGGCGACGCCCTCTTCTGCCAGCGCGCGCTCTGTGCGCAGGTGCGCACCGCCAGGGGTGACGACGTGGTGATCGTCAAAGAGAACCAACCCGCCCTGTTGCGGGACATCGCGACCCTTGTCGCCTCCCGCGCCGACATCGCCCTGCGCGCCGCCAGCCTGCCCGCGTGGGACATGCGGGAGGCGGTGAGCGCGGAGCGGGGGCACGGACGGCAGGAGCGACGCCGCGTGATCGCCTCGATGGAGTTGAACGAGTACCTCGATTGGCCGGAGGTGGCGCAAGTCTTCATGGTGGAACGATGCTGGCAGGCAGGGGAAGCAACCAAGGGGGCGGTGCGCTACGGCATCACCAGCCTGCCGCCCGGCGTCGCCGATGCCTCCCGGTTGGGCGCGCTCGTTCGGGGGCATTGGCAGATCGAGAATGGGCTGCATTATGTCAAGAATGTGACAATGGGCGAGGATCGCAGTTTGATCCATAAAGAGAACGGCCCGAGCATCATGGCAATCCTGCGCGATACCGTCGTCAGCGTGCTGCATCGGGCGGGGTGGCGCACGATCGCCGCGCGGCTGCGCTCCTACAGCGGCCACCCGAAGGAAGTCCTCGCCTTCCTCAGCATCCCAATCGCCGAGAATGCATAAGCCCTGGTTCCCCGAGCGGGGCGCACAATCCGCCGCACTTTGGGCTTGTGCATGAGGCATGCTGGCCTTTTGGACAGGGTAAGAACTGTCCTTCCGCGCATGACGCATGGGCAGCATCGAGAACGATACTGAGTTTGTTATCGCGCGATGATCGCGTGGTAATGCGACTATTGCCATCTCGCATTCGAAACCAAACCACCATCACATTGCGTTAACAAGACATGTTAACATATGAAGGCGATGTTATCGGAATATGAGAAAGCAGGTGAGCTGCGATGGACGTACTCTGGCTTGGCCAGGCGGAATGCCACGACTGCGCCCTGGTCGGCGGTAAGGTCGCCAACCTCAGCCGGTTGGCGGCGACGTACGCTGTCCCGTCGGGTTTCTGTGTGCCGACAACCGCGCTGATTGCCGCTGTGCCGGATGCTGAGGCCGCGCCATCGCTCGCCCTCCCGCCCATACTGCGCGCAACGCTCGCGGTGGCCTACCGGCGGCTCGCGGAACTGACCGAGGAGCCGGAACCGTGCGTCGCCGTCCGCTCCTCGGCGGCG
>JBBSII010000585.1:0-3286 GCA_038232175.1 Thermomicrobiales bacterium | reverse complement strand
TCCGCGACCCAGGGATGGATGGGAGCCGTTGCTGCGTCCATGGTCTGTCCTTCCTGCATCTATGGTGCGAAATGCTGCGGCGCGCGAGGGGCGACCTTTACGCCTGGAAGTCGGAGAGGATCTCGCTCATCGGCCCTGGCGGCGGCGTGTTCAGATCCGCCCCCGGGGCCGATGTCCTCGCCCGCGAAATAGACGACGTACAGGTCGCCTTGCGGGCCGGGCTGGATCGCCCTGACCTCCTTGGTCAGGGCGAGGCGGGCCTGCGAGGTGGCGTACTGCCCCTTGCGCTCCCCCTCCAACTCGGTGAGGAAGGCGCGGGCGGCGGCGGTCTCGCCGGGCAGGATCATCAGCGCGAACACTGTCTGATCCATCTCGGAACCTCCCTTATCCCTTGCGCACCGACCAGACGACCTCGCCCGCGCTGTGCTCGATCTTCTCCATGTGCGGCGCGACGTTCGCATCTCCCCATTGCCGAACCTGCGGCTGCGCCGCCTCGTACGCCTCCTTCGAATCCCACCCCCCGAAGGAGATCCGCGTGCCGTCGCCCGTCCGCATCGTCGCGAAGGAGTTGAATCCCGGCTGGCGATCCCAGATCGGCATGAACTCGGTGCGGATCTTCTCCGTCATGTCGGGCGCGCCGGGCTTCTCCGTCATCACGCGCACCATGCCATACTTCGGTGTTCTGTCGGGCGACGACTGGCCGTGCAGGACCGTCACCTCGCCGATGTGGTTCTCCATCGAGACGACGGTCGGCCCGACGTTCTCCTTCATCCAGCCGGAGAGCGTCTCCGCCGCCCGCTCGGCTTGCTCCCGCGTGTCCCAGGCGCTGAGGGAAACGAAGGAGTCGGGTCCGGTGCGGACGACGGTGTACCGACGGAGGCCCGGTTGCTCCCGCGTCTTGGGCAGGAGTTCGGCGCGGGCCTTGACGATGGTGTCATCGAGGGTGCCGGGCTTGACCTGGTAGATGCCAACGCGCGCGTGCATGGGGTTTCACCTTCCTGCCGCGCGGGGCGCGGCCACCGATGGGTACACAAAGGACGATGCGCTTGCTGCCGAGTCTGCACCTTCCCCGATAGGTGAAGGTTATTGATCGCGAGGAGATCTTCCTCCGACGCGGCCTTAACGCGTCGGCGGGGGTTACGGTTCTCGTGCGCTGAGAAACGGAGCCGAATGCGCCCCACCGTCGCCACCGAGCGGCATCCGGTCTGCTTCACGATGCTTTGTTCCCCGCGCCGTCCTTCGCCCACGCTCCGGCGCGCCTCCGCCACCATGCCCGGAAGCCGCGTTCAGCGGCCCGCTCTGGCTCGTATGCAAGCGTCACCGCGCAGCGAAGTCCTGAGCCAGTCCCCTTCCCCGACACCCTAACACATAGGCGACAATGCATCTCAAAAGGCGTACGCGGTGATGACGATCGGTCCCCGCAAGTGTGACCCGGTTTACGACTATCCCGACGCGATCGCGATGAGCAAATCGGCCAGTTCCTGCGGCGTGGTGAGCATCGGGTAGTGATCGGTCGCGATCTCGTAGGAGCTCCACCATTGATCGTCCGCGAATTGACGCGCGAATCGTGCGAAGGGAGGAACCGCCATGATTCGCACCACATTCGCGCACGACGTAACAGCGACCGGGAAAGCAAGTGGCCCGATGCCCGTCTCCCCGATCCTCGGCGAGGTAACGCAACACGCGCTCGCCGCTGCCCGAGCGACGGAGAGCATCTTCGACCCGACGCTCGGCACGGTTCTCGCCCATCTCGGGTACGACCGTCCCTTTCCCTTCCCGGAAACTAGTGCATGATCAGGGAACTTCTTGTGCAATGGTACGTGACGACTTGACCAAGCCAACGAGCAAGAGATTCGCGGCAGAGCATACCGCTGATCCCACAACACCTTGTCTGGGCAAGCACTAGTGAACGACTACACCCACTAGTCCTCGACCACAGTAGTTACGAAGGATAGAGGCGCGTGAGTTTGGTGCGCGCCTCGTCTACCCCGAACCGCCAGTCTATCGTTGCGCGTGCCGCGTTGCGCGTCTCCTGCCATGCTCCGACTTCTCGCCGCACCGTCTCGATGTCACCCAGTCGCCGCGCCAGGCATTGTCGCGTTAGCACCGACCACTCGATCTCCATCTGATTGAGCCACGACCCGTGCTTCGGCGTGTAGTGCCACTCGATGCGTTCGAGGATGCGTCGCGCCTCGGCGGGCGCGAACGCCTCGTACAGCGCTGCTCCCGTGTGCGTGTTCAGGTTGTCCAGCACGATCCGGACGACGGTCGCGTCGGGATACCACTCGTCTACCAACCGCCGCATCATCGCGGCGAAGTCCATCGCCGTGCGCCGCTCGGTCACCACCACCTCGCGCCGCCCCGCGTGCGGTTCGAAACAGCCGAACAGGTTGCACGTCCCTCGGCGCACGTACTCGTAGTCCTCGCGCACCGGCACCCCCGGTTGCATCGGCATGGACGGACGGGCATCGTCCACCAGCTGATAGGGCAACTCGTCGAAGCAGACCACCGGTCGCGCCGGGTTGGGGGCTTCGGCGTACACGCTCAGTACATCTTCCATGCGCCAGACATACTCCGCGCTCACCGCAGGGATGCACCACCCCTTGTGCTGCCACGGTTTGATGCCCCCTTTTTCAGCGTGCGCCGCACCGTCTCGTCCGAGATCGTCTCCGCCACGCCCAGCGTCACCAACTTGTCCGCCAGCAACTGCATCGTCCATCCCCGTTGGCCCGTCGGCGGGTCACTGCATGCCAGCGCCACCAGATATGCCTCCCCCGCTCCATCCAGCGCCCGCCGCGCCCCCGGTCGCGGCGCTTCGTATAACGCCGCGTCGAGACCGCGCTCGGCGAACTGCTTGCGGACGCGCCCCACCGTACTCATGCTCGTGCCAAGCGCGGCGATGATCTCCCGGTCGTTCATACCGTTATGCGCGTGCAACAGGATACGGGCGCGGGTGAGGGTCCGCGCCTGATGGCTACCGCCGCGCAGCATCTGCCGCAGTCGTGTCTGCTCCTCGTCACTGAGATGTACCACATAGACCTTCGGTCGCATCGGCTCCTCCTCCTTCGGGAAGAGCATCCCACCGCTGCCCCTTTCTGTCACCTCTTTCGTGGTCGAGGACTAGTCCCGGAAAACGAACGTTTTCTGAATCACCCCGAACAGCGTTCGGTAGCGTCAGTTTCCTCAGTGTTCGTGGTCTCATTACCCGTCTCTGTATCACTGTCTCAGTTCAGTGTTGACGAGATGCCTTCTAAACCGCCTTCTCCCTCTGCGATCAGGCAGCCTG
>JBBSII010000584.1:0-3304 GCA_038232175.1 Thermomicrobiales bacterium | reverse complement strand
CCTCGTGCTCTCGACGACGATCGGGCTGCTGATGGGCATCGCCACGGCGATCCGGCCGCATTCCGCGCTCGATCACGGCATCGCCGCCTTCACGCTGACCGCGTACGCGATGCCCGTCTTCTGGCTGGGGCAGTTGCTCGTTCTCCTCTTCGCGGTGCGCCTGAACCTCCTCCCCGTCCAGGGCATGGTTACGGTGCGGGAGAGCTACACCGGCATCCATCACGTCCTCGACGTAATTCGCCACCTCACGCTGCCGGCATTGACACTCGCGCTGCCGCAACTCGCGCTCACCGCCCGGTTGACGCGCACGAGCGTGCGAGAGGCGCTGGCCGAGGAGTACATCAGCGTGGCGCGCGCGAAGGGTCTCGCCGAGCGCATCGTGCTCTGGCGGCACGCCCTGCGGAATGCCCTCCTGCCGATTGTGACGGTGACGGGCGGCCACATCAGCGTCGTGCTCACTGGCGCCGCCCTGACCGAGACGATCTTCGCGTGGCCGGGCCTCGGACGGCTCCTCCTCGATGCGGCGCTCAAGCGGGACTACCCGCTCCTCATGGCGATCTTCCTGCTCGTCTCCGCCACGGTGATCGTCGTCAATCTCATCACCGATCTCGTTTACACGCTGCTCGATCCGCGCGTGAGGTTCGCCTGAGGTGGCGCGACCGATGGCGGACGTCCACGTCACGACGCCCCAGGCGACACGGGTCTCGCTCGGCGCGCAACGCCGCGCGCGGGATGGCTTCTGGTTCCGGTTCTATCGGCAGCCGGGCGCGCTCTTCGGCATCGCCGTGCTTGTGCTGCTCCTCTGCATGGCGCTGTTCGCGGCGGTGATCGCGCCCGGCGATCCGTTCGCAACGTCCCGGCAGGTCTTCCTGCCACCCTCCGCGTCGCATCCGTTCGGCACCGACGACCTCGGTCGCGATCTCTTCCGATCCGTCATCCACGGCGCGCGCGCGTCCCTCCTCGTCGGGGTTGTCACGACGATCATCGCGACCATCATCGGCGTGCTCGTCGGTGCGTTCGCGGGGTATTTCGGTGGGTTCGCCGACGATGTGCTAATGCGGCTAACCGAACTCTTTCAGGTCGTGCCGCGCTTCTTCCTCGTCCTGATTACCGTCGCGCTCTTCGGGAGCGGCATCCGGCTGATCATCCTCCTGCTCGGCCTGACGTATTGGCCGGGCGCGGCGCGGTTGCTGCGCGGCCAGGTGCTCTCGCTGCGCAACCGGGAGCATGTCGTGGCGGCGCGGGCGATCGGCGTGCGCGAGCCGGTCATCCTCGTGCGCCATGTACTGCCGATGGCGCTGCCGCCGATCATCACCCTCGCCGCGCTCACCGTCGGCGGCGCGATCCTGGTGGAGGCCGGGCTCAGTTTCCTCGGCCTCGGCGACCGGAATGTCGTCAGTTGGGGGGCGCTCCTCAACGACGCCCAGCAGTTCGTGCGCCGCGCGTGGTGGCTCTCGGCGTTCCCCGGTCTCGCGATCACCCTGACCGTGCTCGGGATGAATCTGCTCGCGGACGGCCTCAATGAGGCGTGGAATCCGCGCCTGTCACGGCGATAACGCGTCGGTCATTCAATCGTCGGTGATCTTCACCCGGCGTCGGTAGGTTCGCGTGCCGCTGCGCCCTTTCCGGAGCCGCGCGCTTTTCTTCCGGTGGCGCTCCAGCCACTCCTCCATGACCCGGCGGATAAGGTCGGATGTCGTGACGCCGAAGTCGACCGAGGCATCATCAAGCGCGTTTTTCATCTCGCGAGAGACGGCGATGCTGACCTTGGCGGTGTACTGCGTCGGCCGCGGCGCGTGCCAGTGGTACGCCCGGCGTTGTGAGGGGGACGCGGGATCGCTGCGGAAGAAGGTCACGGCGCCGTTATTCACGTCCGCGCTCACCGTCCAACCACTCGCGAGCCATGCCCGGGACTGCGGGTGGTCGGGGCGCTGCGAGTTCGCCCACCACATACTGCGTTGCCATGCCGTCGGCGGCAATCGTGCGCCGAGGATCGCTTCGATCTCCGCGAAGGTGAAACACACCTCTTCGCCCGTCAGTGTCGTCAAATACTCGGAAAGCGGCTCGTATTTCCCGGACATCGATCCCCCACGACCGCGCCATACCCGTGATCGGGCGCGCATATTTGGACGACAGCGATTTTACCGCATCACGAACCGGGAATCGCGCGGCATGAGTGTACAATGCATGATAACAAGACGACCCTGCGCGGCATGGATTATCTCTGCGGCTCACGGAAACGGAGGTCCCGATGGCGATATACGCCCCCCCCGCCCCGATCGAGGCGCCACCGAAACCGGTGGTCGCGCCACTACCAGAGCGTCGAAAGGCCCCCGAAGGGCCGATCAAGGTGGTGCACGCCTTCTGGCTGGCCGGGATGAGTTGCGATGGGTGCAGCATCTCTGCAACGGGCGCGACGAACCCGAGCGTCGAGGACCTGCTCACCGGCAGCATCGCCGGCCTGCCGACGGTCGTCCTCCATCACCCGGTGTTGGCGGTCGAGAACGGTGAGGAGTTCATCCATCCATTTGAACTCGCGGCGGAAGGCAAACTGGACGCCCCCTATGTCTGCATCTACGAAGGCTCCATCGCCGACGAGCGGATTGCCGCTGCGACGGGCGGCTACTTCTCCGCGATGGGCGATCAGGTAATGGAGGGCGGCACGCAGCCCTTCCCGACGGCGACGCGATTGAAGCAGATGTCGGCGGGAGCGGCGGCGGTGATCGCCATCGGCACCTGCGCCACCTGGGGCGGCATCCCCGCCGCCATGGGCAACGTCACTGGGTCGATGAGCGTGATGGACTTCCTCGGCGCGGATTATCGCAGCGCGCTCGGCCTGCCCGTCATCAATATCCCCGGCTGCGCGCCGGTGGGCGACAACTTCACCGAAACCGTCGCGGCCGTCCTGCTCTTCCTGCAAGGGATGGGGCCGCTGCCGGAGTTCGATGAACTGGGTCGGCCCGCCTGGCTCTTCAATGAGACGGTGCATCGCGGCTGCACCCGCGCCGGGTACTACGAGGAGGGCGTCTTCGCCGAGAACTACGGGGACAAGGAATGCCTCGTCGAGGTGGGATGCTGGGGGCCGGTCATGAACTGCAACATCGTCTCGCGCGGCGCGCAGTCGCACATGGGCGGTTGCATGAAGGCGGGTGGCCCCTGCATCGGCTGCACGATGCCCGGTTTTCCCGATAAATTCTCCCCCTTCTACAAAGCGCCACCTGGCTCTTTCCTCTCCAGCAATGCCTCCCGGACGTACGGCGCGGGTATCCGGCGGTTGCGCGCCCTCAGCAACCATGCCCTCAGT
>JBBSII010000583.1:0-3311 GCA_038232175.1 Thermomicrobiales bacterium | reverse complement strand
TTGCTGCCGTACCTCGTCGTCTTTGGCATCATCGGCGCGCGCATCGCGTACGGCATCGTGCGGCACGATCAGTTCAACAACCCAATCGAGTTGTTCACGCATTTCCGCCTCGGCGCGTGCATCGCGGGGTATGTCTACTGCCGGGCGAAGGGCATCCGCTTTCTGCGGTGGGCGGACATCATCGCGCCCGGATTGTCGCTGGCGCAAGGCATCGGGCGCTGGGGCAACTACGCCAATCAGGAGGAGTTTGGCCGCCCGACGACGCTCCCCTGGGGCATCTCGATCTCCCCCGACCGGCTGCAAACGAAATGCGACGCGAGCGGCGGGGCGGACTGCTTCTCAGCAGCGCAGCGATTCCACCCGGCGTTCCTCTACGAGTCGATCGCGGACATCGCTATCGCGCTCGTGCTGCTCTTCCTCTTCACGCGCGTCATGGTGCCGAAGCGGTGGCGCGACGGCGACATTTTCGGCGTCTACGCGATCCTCTATGGCGTCACGCGCCTCCTCACGGAGTCGATCCGCGTGGATCGCGCCCACATCGGGCCGCTGCCGGGGGCGTACTGGGCGTCGCTCGCCTTCATCCTCTTCGGGGGCGGCCTGCTCCTCGTCAACCGCTTCCGCCGCGCGCCGAATTACTCCCTCCCCAGCACGCCAAGTGACTTGGAAACAACCGGCGCCGCCGTCCCTGCCGCCACGGTGACGATGGCGGACGCACCCGCGCGGGCGCAACGGTCGTCCGACGACGATGATGATGATCGTGACTCAATCGTGGCGCAACGCCTGACGCGCACGCGCACGGGGTACCGCCGGGGCACGGCATACCTGAACGGCTCCACGCCCGACACAGCGACGAATATCCGCTCCAGCGACGATGAGGACGCGGAGTAAAGGTCCCATTTCCAGAAAAAGTGATCGGGGCAGGAGGGGTGGTGAGCGTCACGGGACAGCGGCGGGCGAACAGGCGACTGATCCTCGTCCTCTGCCTCATCACCTTCCTCGCGAACGCGGGCAACCAACCCGCGCCGAGCCTCTATCCGGCGGTCGCGCGAAGTTTCGCGATCAGCAACGCGCTCGTCGGGCAACTCTCGACCGCCAGCAGCCTGAGCGGCATCTTTCTGACGTTACTCCTCGCGCCGCTCTCCGATGCCTTCGGCCGCAAGCGACTGATCACCATCGGCATTCTGCTCACGCTCGTCGCCGGCGTCGCCGCCGCGACCGCGCCGACATTCGCGCTGCTGCTGCTCGCCCGCGCCATCGGTGGGGCGAGTTGGGGTGGTATCATGCCCTCAGTCTACTCGCTGGCGGCGGAGCGCTTCACCGGCACGATGCGGACAATCGCAATTGGCTGGATCACCTCGACGGTCTCCCTGGGAGCGATCGTCGCGAACTTCTCCTTCACGCAGATCGCGCAGCTCACATCATGGCGCGGCAGTGTCTGGGTCTACGTCACCTGGGCGACGATTGGCGTACTCGTGCTGCCGCGCTTCCTACCGAAAGACGCGGCGCTGGCGCGCTTGCCGCGTGGCATGATGCGCTCGCTCTTCGGGAGTGGCCTGCTGCTCCCCTTTCGCCATCGGGCGACCCGCGCCTTGATCGTATCGAACGTCGCACGCACGCTGCACTGGTCCGCGATGAACACCTACATCGGCCTGCTCTTCTTCGATGTCTACGGCGTCAGCATCGCCGCGATCGGCTATCTCTCGCTGGGAACGTCCGTCGGCTATCTGGTTGGCGTCAATGTTGCCAGCCGCCTGACGCGGCGCTTCGGACCGCAGCGGATCAACGTCTGGTCGAATACGCTCGGCTTCCCGATCCTCGTCCTCACGACCGTGCTGCTTGCGCCGCTGCCGGTCACGCTCGCCTTGATGATGTGCTACCACGCCTGCATGGGTGCGGGGTACACGACGCAGCAGACGCTGCTCCTCGCCGTGACACCGGCGGGCAAGGGCGCGACGGGCGGCGTCAACAGCGCGACCGTGCAGGCCGGTGGGGTCTTCGCCTCCATCATCGGCGGCGTCATCATCGGCACCGTCGGTTACCGCTGGCTCGGCCCGATCCTCGGGTGGAGTGGGCTGCTCGCCGCATTCCTCGTCTGGCGCGCCGTCTCCGTGGATGCCGGAAACGCGGTGGAGATTGTCATGGGCAGCCCGATCGCCGCAGATGCCCGCTCCGACCCAACGGATCAGTCGGCAATCGGCAGCCGACAGAAGCTATAGGGCACCGTCTGGTTTCTGGCTTCCGGCTTCTTCCCCGCTCGCTACTCGTCCTCGTCCTCGTCCTCGTCCTCTTCAATGTTGAACAGGTCGATATAGACATCAGGTTCGTCGATCAGGTCATCGGCGGCGGAACCGACCCAGGCAAGGGTGTGATCGCCAATTGTCACCGCGCTGCCGTCGCGCGCGCCGAGGTGTTCCAACCGTTTGGAGATGCCCGTCCGTTCGAGCACGCGCTGGAGCCGGGTGACCGCCTCGTCGTTGCTGAAGTTCGTCATCGCGACGATGCGCTCGATCTGCTTGCCGTGCACGGCGAATGTGCCGCCCTGCAGGCGCGCGGCGTACCATCGGCGCTCCTCGTCGGGCGAGAGTTCGCGGCGGTCGGGGACTTCCTTCACCGGCGGCGGCAACTCCGCGAGCACCATCGCGACGCGGTTGATGATCGGGCGCAGCCCCTCCCCCGTCGCGGCGGAGCAGGGGAAGACCGCGAATCCCTCGCCCTCCAGCGTGGCGCGGGCGTCGGGGAAGCGGTCGCGCGCCTCCTGCGTGTCCATCTTGTTGAAGGCGACGATCATCGGGCGGGTGGCGAGTTCCGGCTGGTACGCCGTGAGTTCCGCGTTAATCGTGTGGAAGTCGTCCAGCGGGTCGCGCCCCTCCATGCCGGAGCCGTCGAGGACGTGGACGAAGACGCGCGTCCGCTCGATGTGGCGCAGGAAGTCGTGGCCGAGGCCGCGCCCCTCCGCTGCGCCCTCGATCAGGCCGGGGATGTCCGCGAGCACGAAGGTCGGGCCGCGATCACCGTCCGGCGCGACGACGCCGAGGTTCGGTTCGAGGGTCGTAAACGGGTAGTTGGCGATCTTCGGCGTGGCACGGGTGATGGCGGTGAGGAAGGTCGATTTGCCCGCATTCGGGAAGCCGACGAGGCCGACATCCGCGATCAGCCGGAGTTCGAGTGTGATCCAGCGTGCCTCGCCCGGCTCGCCGAGTTCGGCCATCCGGGGGGCTTGGTGCGTGCTCGTCATGTAGTGCGTGTTGCCGAGGCCCGCCCGCCCGCCGCTCGCGATGATCGTCTCCTCCCCCGCGTCGGTGAGGTCCGCG
>JBBSII010000582.1:0-3314 GCA_038232175.1 Thermomicrobiales bacterium | reverse complement strand
GTGGGGAAGATCGGCCCCAGGCTGTAGCCGGTCAGCCACAAGCCAAAGGCCGACACCGCACCGATGGGTGCAACCCAGATGCACGCGACGCCGATAACCGCGCCCAGGAGGCAGTAGCGGATCAACCGCTGATTATCCACGCGGAGCCGCGCCGCGAGCCGCGCCAGCGTCAGCCGCCCGAGCGTGATGCCGAGCCAGTAGCCGCTCACCGCCCAGCCGGAGAGGAGCGCGCCGTGCTGCCGGACCTCGGTGAGGAAGCTGTAACTCCAACTGCCGAGACTTATCTCGGCCCCGACGTAGAAGAGCAGGAAGAGCGCGGCGAGCCAGACCACGCGCAGCCGCAGCGTGGCCGTGAACAGGTTCGGTTGCTCGGCTGATGGGAGCGCGGGCGTGGATTTGGCGCCAACCGGATTTGCCGTGAACAGCAGACGGAAACCCGCGACCAACGCGAGACTGAGGGCAGCCCAGAGGATGTAGACGACGCTCCACTGGAGACCCAGCGCCAATACGCCGGACGCGACGATTGGGCCAAGAAAGCCCCCGATGCCGTAGAAGGCGTGAAGATTGTTGAGCGGCGTCGTGTTTTCCGGGAGCGCCGTGATGGCGGCGTTGAGGCCGGCATCGATCACCGCGAAGCCGACGCCGAGCGCCACCGTCGTCGCGAGGACAACCACGAACGGGGGCCGCACGCTGAAACTGGCCGCGCCCACGGCGAATGCCACCGCGCCGAGCATCAGGAACCGCCGCTGGCCGAGCCGCGCGACGAGCAACCCGCTGCTCAACCCCGCGATCATGTAGCCGGTCGTCAGCGCGAGGAAAAGAAAGCCAACGACGCCCTTGCTGACGTGGTAATACGCCTGCAAACTTGGCAGCAGCACGCCCGTCGCGCCGTCCGTCGCCCCAAGCAGGATGAACGCGCCGAACGCGAGTGCGAGTTGGCGCTGGATGCGCGGGCGGGGCGTTGTCGCGTGCTGCTGCATTCGATGATGCTAACAGGATTGGCGGCTACGTGACAGGGAATGAGAAGGGGGCGGGGGTGAGGAAATATCAGGTATACTGGGAGTTGCGGTGACTCCGACTGGCAGCGGGCGTCCGGCTTCGGGGAATCGTCGCCAGAAAGGGTGCGCACCGATGGGATCCGTCCTTCGACCGCTGTTCAACACTGCTTCCCGCTCCGAGCGCGCCGAGCAACTCGTCCGCTCCTCCCCGCTGACGCGGCCACTCGTCGCGCGCTTCGTCGCGGGGGAAACATTCGCGGACGCCCGCGCCGCCGCCGACCGCCTGGCGAAGATCGGGCTGCTCGTCACGTACGACCACCTCGGCGAGGCGGTGGCGGACGAAGCCGCCGTGCGGGGGATGATCGCGCAGTATCAGACCTACTTCGCGGTGGCGGCGCACGGGTCGCACTTCTCGATCAAGCTCTCCCAACTCGGCCTGAGCGTCCGCGAGGCACTCGCGAAGGAGGCGGTCACGATCCTCTGCACCGAGGCGGCGAAGTACGGCCACCGCATCCGCGTGGACATGGAGGAATCGGCCACCGTCGATGCCACGCTCCGCATCGTGGAGGCGACGCACACGCTCGGCGGCGACCCCGGTATCGTCGTCCAGGCGATGCTCCGCCGCGCCCCCGACCTGCTCCAGTGGGCCATCGACCATGATGTGCGCGTCCGGCTCGTCAAGGGGGCGTACCAGGAATCCGAGGCGGTCGCGTACCAAGGGCGCGAGCCGATCCGCCGCGCCTATCTCGCGCTACTCGGCCCGCTGCTCGCCAAGAGCCGCGCCCCGGCGGTCGCCACGCACGACGATGTGCTGCTCGGCGGGGCGTCGCAGATCGCGACGCAGTTCGGCAACCCGTACGAGGTGCAGTTCCTCTACGGCGTGCGCGAGGACCTCGCGCGGGAGATCGCGCACAACGGCGTGCCGGTGCGCCTCTACACACCGTTCGGGGACGCCTGGTACCCCTACTTCATGCGTCGCCTCGCCGAACGCCCGCAGAATGTCGGCTTCTTCCTCCGGCAAGTCCTCGATCGCGGGAAGAATTAATCGGGAGGCAGGCTGGAAAGCCTGCGCCGGGCTGGAGGGTTGCATAAACACATGACAAGCCTCTGGCGCAACGCGGATTTCCTGAAACTCTGGGCGGGGCAGACGGTCTCGCAGTTCGGGTCGCAGGTGACAGTCGTCGCACTGCCGCTCACCGCCGCGCTCACGCTCCACGCGAGCGCGGCGCAGATGGGGTTCCTCGCGGCGTCCGGCACCGCGCCGTTCCTGCTTATTGGGCTGTTTGCCGGCGTCTGGGTGGACCAGATGCGCCGCCGCCCGATCCTGATCGCGACGGACATCGGGCGGTTCGCACTCCTCCTCGTGATCCCCGCCCTCGCACTCCTCGACGCGCTGACGATCACCGCGCTTTTCGTGATCGCCTTTCTCGTCGGCATCCTGACGGTCTTCTTCGATGTCGCGTACCAGTCGTTCCTGCCCGCGCTCGTCGGGCGCACACACCTCGTTGACGGCAATGGAAAACTGGAGATGACGCGCTCCGCCGCGCAGATCGCGGGGCCGGGTGTGGCGGGCGCGCTGGTGCAACTCACCACCGCGCCCATCGCGATTGTTGTCGATGCGCTCTCGTTCCTCGCCTCCGTGCTCTTTCTCGGCGCCCTCCGCACAGCCGAACCAGCCCCCGCGCCGCCCGGCGCGCGGCGTCGGGTCGGGGCCGAGATCGGTGAGGGTCTGCGCGCCGTCCTGGATGATCCCGTGCTCCGCGCGACGATGGGCAGCGCGGGCACGGTCAACATCTTCGGTAGCCTGCTCTTCGCCGTCTTCGTGCTCTATGCGATCCGGCTGGGGATCGGGGCGGGATTGCTCGGTCTGATCTTCGCCGTCGGCAATGTCGGCTACCTCGCGGGCGCGTTCCTGACGCGCCCGATCACGCGCCGCCTCGGCATCGGACCGACGATCGGCGCGGGCCTCGTCATCATGACCGTCTGCGGGTTGCTCGTACCCATCGCGAGCGGGCCGCTTGCTGTGAGCGTTCCCTGCCTGATGATCGCCCAGTTCGCGCGGGGCTTCGGCGGCACGCTCTTCAACATCAACAATGTCAGCCTCCGCCAGACGATCACGCCCGATCACCTACTCGGTCGGGTCAACGCAACTTCCCGCTTCGTCAGCACGGGCGCACTCACCATCGGTTCGTTGGCGGGCGGCACGCTCGGCGCGGCCTTCGGGTTGCGCCCGACACTCGTTGTTGGTGCGGTCGGCGGACTCTTCGCCGTCGTCTGGATTCTCTGCTCCCCGGTGCGGACGCTGCGGGAGCAACC
>JBBSII010000581.1:0-3316 GCA_038232175.1 Thermomicrobiales bacterium | reverse complement strand
TCGTCGCCAAGGCCCTGACGGCGCTTGAGCGCAATGGCACGAACCTGATCACGATCCAGGGCGCGAGCCAATCCACCGGCGGCGTCGCCACCGGCAACCAGTCCCGCACCCTCACCCTCACCGATGCCGACGCGCTCGCCGACCCGACGCAATGCCCGGACTGCGGCGCCGTCTCCCCGGAGGTGCGGAGCGGCGGGCAGATCACGGCGGGCGGCAAGAACACGTTCGGCGCGGCGATCGGCGTCTGGCCCTCGTACATGGATGTCCACTCCTACAACCCGACGACCGGGTCCTTTATCGGGGACAGCGACGTGACGGGAACGCAACCAGTGGTCGTCCTCGGGGCGCAGGTTGCGACGACGCTCTTCGGCGACGCCGACCCGACCGGACAGACGATCCGGCTCAATCGGCAGAGTTTCAAGGTGGTTGGGGTGATGGAGACGAAAGGCGGCAATGGCTTCGGTTCGCTCGATAACCAGGTCTACGTGCCGATCACCACCGCCCTCGCCAAACTGACCGGCGGCCGGGGTGGCGCGCCGACCGGGGCGGGCAAGATCGTGGATACCATCAACGTTAAGGCGACGAGCACGAGCAGTGTCGATAAGGCGATCAGCGAGACGAACGATGCATTGAGCGCCCAGCACCGCACGAAGACCGGCGCGCCCGACTGGCAGATCGTCAATCAGGCGGATCAGTTGCAGGCGGCGCGGGACACCCAGAAGACCTATCAGATCTTCCTGCTGGTGATCGCCAGCATCTCGCTCCTCGTCGGCGGCATCGGCATCATGAACATCATGCTGGTCAGCGTGACGGAGCGGACGCGCGAGATCGGCATTCGCAAGGCAATTGGGGCGAAGAAGCGCGACATCCTGACGCAGTTCATCACAGAGTCGGTGGTGATGAGCCTGATCGGGGCGCTCACCGGGGTCATCCTCGGCGTGCTCACGTCGTACCTGGTCAACCGGTTCTACCAGCAGACGGTGCTCTCGATCGAGTCGATCTTCATCGCGGTGGGGTTCGCGGTGGCGACGGGCTTGTTCTTCGGGGTCTACCCGGCGCAGCGCGCGGCGAGCCTGAAGCCGATTGACGCCCTCCGATACGAGTAGCGCGCCAGTAGACAGTAGCAAGGATCGAATGTGGCAACGCGGCACAGCAATCTCCCTGACCCCGATGATTGGCGTGGCGAGCGACCCGCGTGAAGCCGGATGGAGCGTTGCGGCATTTGATGAAGTGACTGGTTACCAAAAAGCGGGAAGGTGAGCGCGATGCGTCGACGTGGTGTCATTCTCCTGGTCATTCTCGTAGTCGCGGTGGCGATGTACGGGACGTATCGGTTCGCGTACACCATGGGCGAATCGGATGGCCGCCGCAAGGTCGCGTCCGACCGCACGCTGTTCCAGACGCGCATCGCGGGTAGTCCGAACCCTGCTGCGGCGAGCCAGGGGCAAGGGCAGACGAGCGGTGGTCAGGGAGGCAATGCTGGGGGCACGCGCGGCGCGGGCAGCGCGCGGAGTGGTGCGCCGACCGCCCCCGGTGGTGACACAGGCGGGACGCCGCCCGCCGGGGTCGCCACGAACGGGCGGCAGGGCGGCGCATTCAGCAGCGTGACGGGCCGTGTGACGAAGCTCGATGGCACAACGATGAGCGTGCAGCAGAGCGACAACGCGACGGTCACTGTCACGACGACCACCGACACCGCGATCCGCAAACTCGTCGCCGCGACGTTCACGGACCTGAAAATGGGCGACACGGTCAGCGTCGATGGCAGCAAGACTGGGGACACAGCGGTGACGGCGAAGACGATCACCAGCCTCGGCTCGATCGCCGCCACGGGGGCGGGGAACCGGGGACAGGGGGCGGTCGTCGGCACGGGAGGAGGCGGCGCGTCACCGCCCGTCGCGTTCGGGCAGATCAAGAGCGTGACCGGCTCATCGCTGGCGATTCAAGGCGTCGATGGCAGCACGATCATGGTAATGACGAATGCCAGCACGGCGATTCGCACGCAGCAGCCTGGCGCGTTGAGCGACATCAAGACGGGCGACATCCTCATCATCCAGGGCGAAAAGATGGCTGATAACACTGTTGTCGCCCGGTCGATCACGAATCAGGGCGCGGCGGCCCCGGCCTAGCAGTCGGCGGTGGAGTGGTGCAGGAGGTAGGGTGGCATGGCACGAACAATCCTCGTCGTCGACGACGAGCCGAACATCACACGATTGCTCGGGATGTACCTCACGAAGGAGGGGTATACCGTCGAGACGGCGGTGGACGGGGCGGCGGCGGTGGCGAAGGCCCGTGCGACGCGCTACGCCCTGATCCTGCTCGATCTGATGCTGCCCGGCATGGACGGGTTGGAGGTCTGCCGGACATTGCGGCGCACGAGCGATGTGCCGATCATCATGCTGACGGCGCGCTCGGAGGATGTGGACAAGATCGTCGGGTTGGAGGTCGGCGCGGACGACTACGTCACGAAGCCCTTCAACCCGCGCGAGTTGGTCGCGCGCGTCAAGGCGGTGCTGCGGCGATACGAGACGGCGGCCTCCCCGGAACGGCAGGTGCTCACCGTCGGCGACCTGATGATCGATCTCGACCGGCGGGAAGTCCGCGTCGGGGATGATTTGGTCGAGGTGCGGGCGAAGGAGTTCGCGCTGCTCGTCGCGCTGGCGCGACGCCCCGGTGTCGTCGTGCCGCGCGACCGCCTCCTCAACGATGTCTGGGGCTACGAGTACAGCGTGGACACGCGCACGGTCGATGTGCACATCAGCACGCTGCGCGACCGGCTGGTCAACTCGAATGCGCGCATCGAGACTGTCTGGGGCGTTGGCTACAAACTCGTCGCGTCCGAGGGCGGTACGTAGCGCGTGCGCGGATGTGTCGGGCAAGACAAAGGCGACCGGAGATTTCCAGTCGCCTCTTTGGTTTTCGATGGCTCCCCGACGAGGACTCGAACCTCGAACCTAACGGTTAACAGCCGTGCGCTCTACCATTGAGCTATCGGGGAACGGGGTTCCCAACGACGGCATCCTAGCACGTTGCGGCCGTTCCCGCAACCCCTCTACGGAAGTTCGCGGATTGCCTCCAACACCGTTTCGGCGTGGCCCTGCGGCTTCACATTGGAGAAGACCGCCTGAACGACGCCATCTGCGCCGACGACGAAGGTGCTCCGCGCGATGCCCATGTACGTCTTGCCGTACATGCTCTTCTCGACCCAGACGCCGTGCGATTGCGCGGTCTTCGCGCCCTCGTCGGAGAGGAAGAGAAAGGGCAGGTCGTTGTTCTCCTTGAACGTCAGGAGCGCTTTCGTCGGGTCAGGACTGAT
>JBBSII010000580.1:0-3335 GCA_038232175.1 Thermomicrobiales bacterium | reverse complement strand
TTCTGGATCAGCCGCGTCGATGCGCCCGCACTCCCACCCGCGATGGGCTTCAACGCGAAGCGGCCGCAGAACGCCCTCAACCGCCTCGCGCAGCGCGAGGAGCATGAGTTCTCCGGCCCGCGCTGCGTCGAGCACGCGGTGCGCTGGCTCGACGACAACCGGGGGAGCGACGACTGGTTCCTCCAACTCGAACTCTTCGACCCGCACGAGCCGTTCTACGTCGTCCAGAAATACCTTGACCGCTACGGCGACACGTGGGGCGGCCCGCTCTACGACTGGCCCGAGTACGGCGATGTCAGAGACGACCCTGAGGCAATCGCGCACATCCGCAAATGCTACGCCGCCCTGCTGACGATGACCGATCACTGGCTCGGCAAACTCTGGGACACCCTCGACGCGCAGGATGCGTGGAAGGAGACAATGGTCGTGCTGACGACCGATCACGGCTCGATGCTCGGCGAGCACGACTACTGGATGAAGAACGCGATGCCGGTCTACAACGAGATCGCGCACATTCCCCTCATCGTCCATCTGCCCGGCGACCGGCGGGCCGGGACGCACGTCTCCGCCCTAACGCAGACGACGGACATCATGCCGACCTTCCTCGATTACTGCGGCGCGCCCCTGCCGCCGCACCTGCACGGCACGTCGCTCCGGCCCGCGCTCGAAGCGAACGCGGCGGTGCACGAGTCGAGCATCTATGGCTACTTCGGCATGGCGGTCAACGTTACCGATGGCCGCACGACGTACTTCCGCAACCCGGTGCAGCCGGAGACGACCGTCTATGCGTACACGGCGATGCCGACGCAGTTCCACGGTTTCCTGCCGCGCGAGCAACTGGCGCAGGCGGAAATGGGGCGCTTCCTCGGCCACACGTACAACATCCCCGTCTACAAAATCCCGCAGACCGGCAGGCCACCCCTGCCGCACGGCGAGGGCGCGTACACGCCGCGCCACGAATTGTTCGACATCGCTAGCGACCCCGCGCAAGAGCATCCACTTGACGACCCGGCGCGCGAGCGGGCGATGTGCGACCTGATCCGCGCGCATCTTGACCGCGCCCACGCGCCGGAAGGGCACCGCGAGCGTTTGGGGTTGTAGGAAAGCGAGAGAAGTAGTGGACACCACCGACCAGACACGCCGCGTCACACCGCGTGACCTGTACACGCTCCAGTTCGTCGGCGATCCGCAGCCGTCGCCCGATGGCGCGCAGGTCGCCTTCGTCGTCACGACGGTGGACGAGGAAGCGAACGACTACCGCTCCCGCGTCTGGTGCGTCGCCACGGACGGCGCGAGCGCGCCGCGCCCGCTGACGGCGGGGACGAAGAAGGACAGCAGCCCGCGCTGGTCGCCGGACGGCACGCGGCTCGTCTTCGTCTCGAACCGCCCGGAGGATGGCACGGCGCACCTCTGGCTGCTCGATCTGCGTGGCGGCGAGGCACGGCAACTGACGCACGGCAAGGACCCGGCGAGCGACCCGATCTGGTCGCCGGACGGCGCGTGCGTCGCGTACGTCGCGCACACCGGCGGCGAGCGCCCACCGGAGAAGGACGCGGACGAGAAGACGAAGCGCGCGTGGGAGAACCGCGTGCGCACGATCACGCGCCGCAAGTACAAGCACGACGGCAGTGGCTTCTGGGACGGCGGGTATGACCACCTCTTCGTCATCCCGGCGGACGGCGGCGAGCGGACGCAGTTGACCGACGGCGAATGGGGCGACGGCGACCCCGCATGGTCGCCGGACGGATCGCGGATCGCCTTCACATCGTATCGCGAGGCGAACCGCGACACAGTTGCCCGCTCCGATCTCTGGACAGTCCCGGCGACGGGCGGCGAGCCGCGCAAACTGACCGCAAGCAACGGCGAGGTGGGCGCGCCCGCCTTCTCACCCGATGGGCGCACCATCACCTTCTTCGGGCACGACGAGGGTGATACGTGGGCGGCGACGACGCGCCTCTGGGTCGTCCCCGCCGATGGGAACGCACCGCCGCGCTGCCTCACCGCCGACCTCGACCGCCAAGCGACAGTTGGCACGATCCACGATCAGACGCTGCCCGTCACCCCGAACACGCCGCAGTGGTCGCCGGATGGAAGCGCGATCCGGTTCATCGTCGCGGACGGCGGGAGCGATCACGTCTACGCCGTTCCCGCGTCGGGCGGCGTCCCAGAAGTAGTCATCGGTGGCGAACGGGTGATCCTCGGCGCGCGGTGGCTCAGGGATGGCCGGATGGTCCTCCTCGCGACGAGCGCGACAGCCCCCGCCGAAATCTTCGTCGCGGACGGCGCGGCGGAGCGGCAACTGACCCACTGCAACGCCGCGTGGCTCGCCGCGAAGGATGTCCGACTACCGGAGCGATTCCGCGTGCGGGGCGACGACGAGCACGCGGTCGACTGCTGGCTGCTGACGCCGCCTGGCTTCGCCGAGAGCGAGCACTACCCGCTCGTGCTGGAAATCCACGGCGGCCCGCAGGCGCAGTACGGCAATGCCTTCTTTCACGAGATGCAGGTCTGGGCATCGGCGGGCTACCTCGTCCTTCTGACGAACCCGCACGGCAGCGTCGGCTACGGCGTAGCGTTCACGGATGAACTGCGGCGGCACTACGGCGAGAAGGACATGCCGGATGTGATGGCCGCGCTCAATGCAGTCGTTGCACGCGGCATCGTGGACGAGCGGCGCATCGGCATGACGGGCGGCTCGTACGGCGGCTTCATGGTCAACTGGCTCGCGGGGCACACGGATCGCTTCGCGGCGGGCATCACGCAGCGCTGTGTGAGCAACTGGACGAGCGACTTCGGCACGAGCGACCTCAGCGTGCTCAGTTGCGTCGAGGAGTTCGGCGGCCCGCCGTGGGAGCAGCCGGAAATCTACGCGCCCCTCTCACCGCTCACCTACGCGGGCAACATCACGACGCCGCTCATGATCGAGCATCAGGAGCACGACTATCGCTGTTCGGTGGAGCAGGCGGAGCAGATGTACATGGCGCTTCACGCGCGCGGCGTGCCCGTCGAATTTGTCCGCTACCCGAACGAGAGCCACGGCATGTCCCGCGACGGCCAGCCGCACCATCGCCTCGACCGCCTCGACCGCCACCTTGCCTGGTTCGCGCGGCACCTGGGGTAGGCCACAGAGGGCACAGAGAAGAGAGAAGAACAAAGAGGATTCCCTTCTTCCTTTTTTCCCCTCTGTGTCCTCTGTGCCTCTGTGCCTCTGTGGTTCAACGTCCCGATTACTTCGCGCCACCGGGGAGTGGGTCGGGGCGTTCGGGGCGGGTGACGCGGATCAGTTCGGCGTGGAACGCGCCCGCGCTGTCCCGATGGCCGAGCACCGTCACATT
>JBBSII010000579.1:0-3353 GCA_038232175.1 Thermomicrobiales bacterium | reverse complement strand
TACTCAGACGCGGGGCTTGCTTCGCTCCCGCTCGATGCTACCCGGATACGAGGTCGCGGTTCCGGATGGGTCGCGCGACGCCGGGTGATCCTACGTCAGCGCGACGACCACGCTGGCGAGCACCGCCTTCGTCGTCGCGTCAAGGATGTTCACCGTCAGGGACGTGTCGAAGGTGAAGTCCTGCTGGCCCAGTTGTTCCACGAGCGTGAACGTCCCCGCGCCACTCACCGGCGTCGGCGTGACGGCGGTGGTGGTCCCCTCATGCTGGGAGGAGAATTGGATCAGGATGCTGCCGTTTGCCGCGAAGCCGGTCCCGCTGATCGTCACGGTCGCTGTTTTCGACGCGTGATCCGGTGTCACGATTACCTTCGCCCCTGACGGCATCGTGGTGGCGGTGGCCGTCGTCGGGCGCGACCGCTCGTACCGCCAGCGGTAGTAGTGCCGCCCGATGTTGCCGAACTCGACGCGGAACCGCGCGGGGTTCGTCGGCGTGTAGGTCAGCACGCGCCGCTCGAACGCCTGCACGACGACGAACGTCACCTGGCCGTTGACCTGCACCTGCGCCCCGAACGCCTCGCCGATCGGGTAGCCCATCGTCGTCAGCCAGCCGCCGGGGATGGACTGCAGGTAGTCCCAGAAGGCTTTCGGGATGTTCTGCCCGAAGCGGTTGCCGGGGTCGCCCTGATACGTCACGAACGCCAGTTCCGGGTCCGTCGCGGGCGGCACGTTCACGAACGTCTTGCTCGGCACGTCGTAACCGCGATCCACCGACCCACCGCGCGGCGCGACCCGCTCCACCAGATCGTTGAGGGTGGCGTAGCTCGGCCCCGGCGCGTCCTGGTCGCCCGCGATCTCAATGAACGCCCGATTTCGCTGCTCGAAACTGACGTCGCCCAGCTGCAACCGGCCCGTCTTCAGTTCGACCGTCAGTAGTCCATTCGTCACCGGCCGCTGGCTATTGGTCTTCTCCATGCGCGCCTTGTCGAAGTACTGGACGAGCCGGAAAGGCTGGCCATTCTGGATAATGTCGCCCTCGGCGTAGGGCTCCGTCTGCCCGTTGCGCGCGGTGCCGAGCGGCCCCCAGAAGTTCGGGATCACCCGTTCCACGCTGTTCCACTGCTGCTCGAACTCCTGGCTGGCGAACCGGTCCGCCGCCTGCGCGATCAATGGAATCAGCAGCACGAGCGCTAGGCCCACGACGAGCCTCCCACCGAGAATGTATCTTCGCCTGCGTACCATAACCATGACCATGCCCCCTTTGTGTAACTGACCGCTCCGACGAAGATATATCCCGCCCCCGGCCCATTCCGGTTCCCTCGTTCGGGCGGAAACGATCCTGAACGAGCCGCGTCTCCACGTTGGCCAACTCGCGCTCCCCCCGGCCACACCGTCCTCATCCCCAACGTCTTCATCGACAAGGCGCTTGACAGCGAGGCGATGTGTGCGACACTACGCCAGTGCGCCGCGACCGCAAGGGCAACGCGGTAAGCCCGTGTGGGCGATGAACTTTGGAGGGAATGACGTGAAAGTATCCGCATCCGTCAAGAAGCGCAGCCCGGACGACATCGTCGTGCGTCGCAAGGGCCGCATCTACGTCATCAACAAGCGCAACCCGAAGCACAAGCAGCGGCAGGGCTAATCGGCGCGTGACCGAAAGATGTGACGAGAGAGGGAGGAGCGAATCGCCCCTCCCTTTTGCTGTTGCATGAAGAATTGCGTGCGGACACTCATTGCTTCTCGTTGTTGCCAATCCCCAGAATCGGCTGCTGATGCGCGGGCAGGTTCGCCCAGACCATCCGCTTGCGCTCCCTGGTGCGCGGCAGGGGCACGCCATCGACGAGCGTGAGCGTGTTGACGAGGCGGCGTGTGCCGGGACGCGACTGCATCTGCGCGTCGTAGAAGGTGTACGCCCCTTCCTCGATGCGGAAGAGCGCGATGTCGGCGGCGCTGCCCGTGCGGAGCGTGCCGAGGTCGGGGCGGCGCATCGCGGCGGCGGGCTTGCTCGTCGCGCGTTCGATCACGTCGGGCAGGCTCATGCCGAGGTTGAGGAACTTCGAGAGCGTCGTCGGCATGTCGAACATCGGCCCCTGCACGGCCAACTGGTGGATGTCCGTGCTGATCACATCCGGCGGCAGCCCCTCGCGGAGAGCGATCTCCGCCGTCTCGAAGCCGAACGACCCCGTCCCGTGGCCGATGTCGAGGATGAGGCCCCGCTCATGGAGTGCGCGGATATCGGGGCGGATTGTCTGCTCCGGCGTGACGATGCGGTGATCGCCGCTCGCGCGGAAGCAGTGCGTCAGGATGTCGCCGGGGCGGAGCAGATTGACGATTGCATCCATGCTCGGCGGGCTGCTGCCGATGTGCACCATCAGCGGTAAGTTGACGGTGTCGGCCAGCTCGCGCGCCAGTTCGAGCGGACGGATACCAGTGCCGCGCGTCGTGTTCGCGTCGATCCGCGCCTTGATGCCGAGGATGATGTCCCGGTTCTCCTCGATGATGCTTACCGCCAGCGGCACATCGCAGTATGCGAGGTTGGCGAACTCGTAGGTCGGCGCGATCAGGCCGATTGCGGAGAGGTTGAGCAGGGCAAAGACGCGGACGCGGCTCGCCTCGTGTATCCAGCGACGGAAGCCGGGGAAGGAGTACGCGCCCGCGCTGCCGACATCGAGCCACGTCGTGACGCCGCTGCGCGCCGCGACGGGGTCCGGCTCGATGCCCCAGTACGTCGCGCCCCAATAGACGTGCGTGTGCAGATCGACCAACCCCGGCGTCACGTACTGCCCGTTCGCGTCGATCACCTCCGTCGCGCGTGACCGGTCGAGATCGGGCGCGACGGCGACGACCTTCCCACCCGCGATGCCAACATCGAGCCGCCCGCTCAACCCCGCGCCGGGATCGACCACCTCACCGCCCGCGATCAGTGTGTCGTACCGTTCCCCATCCCCACCACGCTGTACTTGTGCCATCACGCTCTCCCCTTCTCTCCTCACCCCCGGCCCCTCTCCATCGCCGTTGAAACCTTACTTTATTACAGCGGGCGTTGGAGAGGGGAGGGGAACGGTTTTGCAATCGACGCTACGCCTCGTTACTCGCTACTCGTTACTCGTTACTCGCTACTCGTCGCCACCCGGATGATCGCCGTGAGGCTCCGTTCGACGTCCTCCTCGGTCGTCGCCCAGGATGAGACGCTGATGCGCATCGCCGTTCGCCCCTGCCAGACGGTGCTGCCACACCAGCAGGTGCCCTCGGTCTGCACCGCCGCGACACCGCGCCGCGTCTGCTCCGCGTCCCCGAACGAGACGAGCACCTGATTGAGTTGCACATCGTTGAGCACGTCGTACCCCGCCGCGCGT
>JBBSII010000578.1:0-3358 GCA_038232175.1 Thermomicrobiales bacterium | reverse complement strand
TCCCACCGCCCCGTGTCGCTCGCGTCGTCGAGGTCACGGCCCATCTCGACGGCGAGATGCTCCACACCGAGTTGCGCCGCGAGCGTCAGCCGCGCGTCGGACGGGTTCGGCAGTTGTTCCCCGAGATACATGCGTTTCCTCCGATCATCGTTCGCCTGTTTTCGCCACAACCTTGTCACCTTATCGCGACAGGGCGCGGTCGTGCGCGCTGTCCGCTATACTGTACGGAGCGAACTGATCGAGCGAGGACACGATGATGGTTACTACCAAACCCGCGCGGACAATCATCCACGACACAGCAATCCTCTACGGCGAGCCGATCATCAGCGGTACGTACATCCCCGTGCGCTCCGTGTATTTTATGGCGAAAAGTTATCGTGGTGATCTCGCGGCGGTGCGACGCGCGTTGCCGACGCTTTCGCTCGCGGATATTGCTCTCGCTCTGCGCCACGAGCAGGATCACCCCGACGAGATCGCCTATTGGATACGATATGACGAGTCCGATGATGACCTCTCATAGCGGGCAGGGCGATGCCCATTGGTCTGGTACGCGGGGCTTCCCGTGTGCCAGAAAGGGAACGAAACATGAATGCACAACGGCGAGACTATAAAGTGACCCCCGATAGCGAGACCGCACGACTCCTCAGAGAAGCAGCGGCCTCCCATGAGCCGATCCGTGTGGATACCGGCGATGTGGTCTATCGCGTCGATGCGTCGGCGACGAAGAAGTCGTATGACCCGGAACGAATGATCAGAGCGATCCACGCGAGTGCCGGTATCCTGAAGCGTGCCGGTGTGGACGCCGAGCAACTTGAGCAGGATATCTACGCGGATCGCACCCAGAACAGCATGGGACGCCCCGCCGAATAATGCGCTACTTGCTTGCTACCAATGTCATCATCCGCTATCTCAATGGTGATGCCGACACCATTCAGTTGCTCGTGACGCTTGCGCGCACGGCGAGTGAACCGTTCTTTGTCAGCACCGTCACGCAGATGGAAGTGTGGGATGGCATGCATCGCGCTGCGAATCCCGCGCAAGTCGAGCGGGAGTACCAAGTGTTCTTCGATGATCTCACGCTCCTTCCCTTCGATAGCGATGTTGCCAAACGCGGCGGGAAACTGCGGCATGATCTCAGACAGCAACACATCCGGACACGAGATCGTGCGATTGATCTCCAGATCGCTGCGACGGCGCTGCACCACGAGTTGGAACTGGTGACGTACAACGACCGAGACTATGACGACATTGCGGGACTGAGCATATACCAAAAATAAGGGGCTACCGATGCAGATGAAGTGAACTGGGCTGCACCCCTGTGACCAGACCACTGATTAAATCAACGTGTTCCCATGGATTGTTAAAGTGGCGGCAGTCCATATTCGCGTGTCCTTGTGCCATACTACGCAGCATGACAGGGCGATGACGCAATGGAATGAGGGAGGAAGTTGGAAATGGCGTTGACGATCACAACACAGTCCGGGGATATGCTCGCGGCGAGCGCGGACGCGCTCATTCTGCCGATCTATGCCGGTGAAGGGGTGGGTGCGCTCGACGGGGCGGAGCGGTTCAACGGGCAACTGGCGCCGGTGCTGGAGTCGTCCGGCTTCACGGGCAAGGCGGGGCAGGTCGTCGCTGTTCCCACGTTCGGGAAACTGACCGCGCGCACACTCGTCCTCGCGGGCCTCGGCGCGCGCGATGGCGACGATCCGAACCTGCATGGCGAATCGCTGCGCAAGGCGTACGGCGGCGCGGTCAAGCGGGCGCGGGACGAGGGCGCGCGGACGGTCGCCGCAATGCTCCCCGATGGCGCAGACGCAGAGGCGATCAGCGCCGCCGTCGAGGGGCTGACGCTCGCGCTCTACCGCTTCGCCCGCTATAAGAGCGCGAGCAACGGCGAACCCGCGAAGGAGGTCGGCGCGGTCGAACTCTGGTCGTCCGGCGCGGTGGCGGAGGATGCCGTCACGCACGGGCAGGCAATCGCCGAGGGCGTCGCGCTGGCGCGGGACCTCGTTAACACAATCTCCAACGACAAGACGCCGACGCAGATCGCGGAATGGGCGCAGCGCGTGGCGCGCGAGTCCGGCCTGCCGTGCGAGGTGCTTGACGAGCGCGCGCTGGAAAGCGGTGGGTACAACAGCATCCTCGCCGTCGGCAAGGGGAGCGCGGCCCCGCCCCGGCTGATCGAGATGGTCTACGAGCCGAGGAGTGGCGGGGCAACGAAGACGATTGCCCTTGTAGGTAAAACGATCACCTTCGACTCCGGCGGGCTGGACCTGAAGACGCAGGACGGCATGTATGCGATGAAGACGGACATGGGCGGCGGCGCTGCGGTCCTCGGGGCGATGCGCGCCATCGCGCTCGTCAAGCCCAATGTGCGCGTCATCGGCATCCTGACGGCGGCGGAGAACATGCCGAGCGGCACGGCGATGCGCCCCAGCGATGTCGTCACCGCGCTCAACGGCAAGACGTTCGAGATCGGCAACACGGACGCCGAGGGGCGCATGGTGCTCGCGGACGCCGTCACCCACGCGGCGCGGGCCGGCGCGGATGAGATAATCGACCTCGCCACGCTCACCGGGGCGAAGATGGTGGCACTCGGCAGCGTCGCCGTCGCCGTGATGGGCAACGATGAGGGCCTCATTTCCCGCTTCCTGATGGCGGCGGGCAACGCCGGCGAGCGCGTTTGGCAACTGCCGATGTGGGAAGAGTACCGCGAGCAGTTGAAGAGCGACATCGCGGACCTCAAGAGCACTGGCGGGCGCGGCGGCGGCGCGATCACGGCGGGCATGTTCATCGGCGAGTTCGTCGAGGGGAAGCCGTGGATCCACCTCGACATCGCCGGGAGCGCCGCGACGGACCGCGACAGCGCCTATACCCCCAAGGGCGCGACGGGCGTGATGGTGCGCTCGCTCGTGCGGTATGTCGAGGAAGCGGGCGCGAACACGTAAGAGGAGTGCACAGGCGGTTATGGGCGTGTTCAGTACTCAACGACGAAGATGGTGACGAACATGCCCAATTTCATTTATACTGCGGCTGCACGCACGCAGCCAGTCTCGCGGTCTCGCGTATGACAGATGAGATGCGCCCCATGCATTTTTGTTCCCGTCACATCGCGCTGTGCTGGCGCGTTCGTGCAGGTATGTCGGCGGTAGGCACGCTGCCGCAGTGTGAGGATGGGTAGGGAAAGAAGGAGTTAAACCTATGAGCAGTGTTCCCCCGCAGCAACCGCCAGGTTACACCCCGCAACCACCATATGGGCAGCAACCGCCGTACGGACAGCAACCCTATGGGCAGCAACCGTACGCGCAGTCGGCCTCGACGAACGGCCTCGCCATCGCCGCGATCATCTGCGGCT
>JBBSII010000577.1:0-3358 GCA_038232175.1 Thermomicrobiales bacterium | reverse complement strand
GTGCGGTCCACGACGACGCCGGCGATGGTGCTCAGGATCACGCCGGGCAGCGCGAAGGCGACGATGATGCCGGAGACGGCGGTTGAAGACCGGCTGATGCCGTTGACCGTCACCAGCAGCGCGAGGTTGATGATGTTCTGCGCGGTCTGCGAGATCGCCTGCGAGGTCCACATCCGCAGGAACGCCCGGTTGCGCAACACGGCAACGAACCCCTGCGCGGATTGCACATCGACCTCAGTGCCCACTGCGTGGGCCGTGCTGCCGCTTCATGCTGTCGGCGGGGGCGGTGATGGCGGCAGATCGACGGGTTCCGCCGACTCGGCGGCGCGCAGATACGCTAGTTGCTCCGGCGTGGGCCGGGGGCCGTGCTGGACGAAACTCTTCACACGCCGCGCGAGCACGCTGCGCGGCATCATGATGCGATGCCCGCACCCGAGGCAGACGAGGCCAATGTCCGCGCCAAGCCGGACGACTTTCCAGTCCGTGCTGCCGCAGGGGTGCGCCTTGCGCATGCGGACAATATCATCGAGTGCGACATCGAGCGGCACGAACGACTCCCCACACTACGCTGCAGTGGTTCTGACTCCCTCAAGCACTGAAGTATAGCATCCCATATGTGTACGTACACTATTGCGCGTGTCCGCAAGCTGAAGTGATCCGCTCCCTTCAGGAGAAGGCTATGCAACATGGGAAACGATTATTCATCCCTTCCACTTTCACATGAACGCAATAAAGTTGCGTAACTGCTCCCAAACCGTGCAGGCCCGCAGAGGGACACGTACCCTGACGTATTGCGCACCGCGCGTAACTTTTCGCCTCGCGCCGCGACAGAATTGACGGAGCAGCATGGAACGTCTTCGCGGTCTGCGACGTTTCTGTTGCGCGCGTGGCATCGAACCTGCGCGCGTCCGTCCGGCGGTGAACCGATGCGGCGCGCGGGCGCGTATACCAGATCGGGACACGCGACGGTGCGTGCGTTTGACGGGACGGGTGCGGTGTCGGCATACTAGCGAGTGGCAGACCGACCGGGGCCGCGTGCGGCACAGAGAAGTGGCCCGGCGGTTTCTTCGTGTGACAGGGCATCGCCACAACCAGCGATTGGGAGAGACAGACCGTGGTCGCACCCGCATTTCTTTCACGACCAACGACCCCGCGCGACGCATTCTCGCGCCTCGGCCGCGTGACCCGCACCCTCACCGTCGAGCAGTGCGCGTACCTCGCCATCCTGATGGGCGCGGTACTCACCCGGTTCTGGAACCTCGGCGCGCGCGCCCTGCACCACGACGAGAGCCTCCATGCGTGGTTCTCGTATCAGTACGCCATCGGCAAGGGGTACATGCACGACCCGCTCATGCACGGCCCCTTCCTCTTCCATGTGAACGCGCTCGTCTATGCGCTCTTCGGGGCGACGGATGCGTCGTCGCGCTACGGCCCCGCCTTCTTCGGCGTGATTCTCGTCATGCTGCCGATCCTGCTCCGGCCCGTGATCGGGCGGTGGGGCGCGCTGATCTGCTCGCTCCTGCTGCTCGTCTCGCCGGGCATCCTTTACTACTCGCGCCTGATCCGGCACGATGTCTACCTGCTCACCTTCACCTTCTTAATCCTCGTCGCCATCGCGCGCTACGTGCAGACGCAGGAGGCGCGCTGGGTCGTCGTCGGCATGATGGCGCTCGCACTCGCGCACACGAACCACGAGGCGTCGTACATCATCGCGGTGCTCCTCGGCGCGTTCCTCTTCATCGTCATCACCTGGCAGGTGGCGAAATCCCTGCTGCTGGCGACCGTCGCGTCCCTCGCGCTCGCGGGTGTGTCGCTCCTCGTGCTGCCGAAACTGCTGCACTACGAGAATCTGCCGAAGATTCCGTGGGATGCCCAGGCGGGCGAGATGAACTGGGCGCACTGGCAGCCCTACCTCCAGGCGCTGCTCGGCCACCCGATGATCCAGTCGTTCCTGCTCGTGACGATCGTCTACGTCGGCGTGGCGGCCTACCTGCTAAGCACGATCCGGCTCCGCCAGACCGAGGAGGGCACGACCCCGAACGACCGCCTCTTCGGCGGCTGGGGGCACGGGACGGTGATCGGCGCGTTCCACCGCCTGCTAGCGGACAAGCGCGTCCTCTTCGGCGCGATGGGCGCGGCGTTCTTCGTCTGGGTCGTGCTCTACTCCAGCCTCTTCACGAACATCGGCGGCGTCTTCAGCGGCGCGTTCTACTCCGGCATCTACTGGGCGGGCCAGCAGGATGTCTTCCGGGGCGGGCAGCCGTGGTACTACTTCTTCTTCCTCTTCCCGCTCTCCGGCCCGGTCTCCTTCCTCTTCGGCGTCGCCGCCTCCGCCCTGACGGTCGGGCGCTTCGTCGCATACCTGCGCGGCAGGCGGGCGATGACGATCCGGCTCTTCACGCAGACGATGCTCGTCTGGTACGGCGTCGGCATGTTCGCCGTGCTCTCCGAAGCGGGCGAGAAGATGCCGTGGCTCGTCTGCCACATCATCCTCCCCTTCACGATCCTCGCGGCCTCGCTCCTCGGTGAGGCGGTCGAGTACGTGACGGCGCTCTGGCGGGAGCACGCGACGGACGCCGTGCCATCGTTCGCGCCGGGCCGACCGACGGGCGCGTTCGGGATCGTCGCCACCGCGCCGCCCGTGCGCGTGGCGAGCGCGAGCCGCGCCCGCATCAGCCGTCGCCTGCTCGATTGCGGCGTGATCGGCGGCGTGGTCGTCCTCCTGACGGGCTGGTTCTTCGCCGTCTCGCGCGTCTCCGCGAACCCGGCGGGCGATATCCGCTTCCTCGTCGTCGCGCTGCCGGTGATCCTGCTCGCCTTCTTCGCGGCGTACGCGCTGCAATTCGGCGTGAAGCGGTCGCTCTCCGTCGCGGCCATCGCCATCGCGCTGCCGCTCGCCTTATTCGAGGTCCACCTCGGCTGGCACCTTGCCTTCTTCGCGGGGGACACACCGACGGACATGCTCGTCTACACGCAGACCGCGCCGGACATCAAGCGGATGATGAACGAGGTGAACACGCTCTCGCAGGAGCGGACGGGCGGCTACAACCTGCCGATCTGGTACAGCAGCAGCACCGTCTGGCCAATGAACTGGTACCTGCGCGACTATCAGGCGACGGGCGCGGGGCACTTCCTCGGCAGCTCGCTGACCGCGCCGCCGCCGGACGACGCGGCGATTGTCATGGTCGCCAACGAGGACTTCGGCCCGTGGGAGGAGCAGAACCTCCAGAACTACGAGCGCACCGATTACGTCATGCGCTGGTGGTTCCCCGAGGAAATTTACCGCAGTTTCACCTACTCCCCCGCCGCACCGCGCAACGATTACCCCGGCCTGTGGAAGCCGGGGCCGAATAACACG